>UQCM01000017.1 GCA_900539525.1 uncultured Blautia sp. | reverse complement strand
CCTACATGAGCAAAAGGAAAGCCTCGAAGAGGCGATTTTGCGAATGGACTCTGAACAGTTACAAAATTTTTTGAAAAAATTTGAAAAATGTGTTGACGAACGGAGAAAGTGATGATATAATTCATGATGTTGCAGCTGATGTAACATTTCCAAACAGGAAATGCGGGAGTGCTGGAATTGGCAGACAGGCTAGACTAAGGATCTAGTGACTGCAAAGTCGTGTGGGTTCAAGTCCCATCTCCCGCATGAAACCAAAAGGAGTTTTGTATTTTGAGATACAGAATTCCTTTTTTTGTAATATGGAAAATTCTTTGAATTTCCTATATTACAAAACCCTTCGGTACAAATATATCTCTGCATTCCCTGTATAACAAAACCTTTCGGGAGATATACACCCGCATGTTGCGTAAACAAAAATATTGCAATCACTGATTTCGAATGATATACTAATCGTTGAATAAAACGTAACCCGCCCGTGGGGAAAGGATGGAGGACGATAAGATGAAAAAAGTAGAGGATTATGTAATGAGTATTCCGGATTTTCCGGAGCCGGGAATTATTTTCCGGGATGTAACCAGTGTGCTGCAGGATCCGGATGGGCTGGCACTGGCCATTGATTCTATGAAGGCACTGCTGGATAATGTAGAGTTCGATGTGATCGCAGGAACAGAATCCAGAGGCTTTATCTTTGGCGTTCCCATTGCCTACAGCATGCACAAGGCATTTGTCCCGGTGAGAAAGAAAGGAAAGCTTCCAAGAGAGACGATTTCCCAAAGCTATGACCTGGAATATGGCAGTGCAGAGATTGAGATGCACAGGGATGCGATATTACCCGGGCAGAAGGTTGTGATCGTGGATGATCTGATCGCCACAGGCGGAACGATAGAGGCTACCGTGAAGATGATCGAGGCGCTTGGCGGGGAAGTTGTAAAGATTATTTTCCTGATGGAGCTGGCAGGCCTGAAAGGCAGGGAGAAACTGAAAGGTTATGATGTAGAATCGGTAATCTGTTACGAAGGCAAATAAGAAAAGACGGTGATGTGTATGCCAATGAAAGAGAAAACAACCGGAGTAAATAAAGAAGAGATAAAAAGGGTGGATGCCAGTGTCAAAAACATGGCTGATTTTACCAGTCCGGATGTACTGTATCAGGAGCTGATCCAGAGTGTCCGGAAATATCATCCTTCCGCAGACATTTCCCTGATCGAGAAGGCATATAAGATTGCCCGGGATGCTCATGAAGGGCAGAACAGAAAGTCGGGGGAACCCTATATCATTCATCCTCTCTGTGTAGCGATCATTCTGGCCGATCTGGAGCTCGATAAGGAGACCATTGTAGCGGGGCTTCTTCATGATGTGGTGGAAGATACGATCATGACATCCGAGGAGATCACCCGGGAATTTGGTTCGGAGGTTGCCCTGCTGGTAGATGGAGTTACTAAGCTTGGACAGTTAAGCTACTCTGCGGATAAGGTGGAGGTGCAGGCGGAGAACCTGCGAAAGATGTTCCTGGCGATGGCGAAGGATATTCGTGTCATTCTGATCAAGCTTGCGGACAGGCTGCACAATATGCGGACCCTGAAATATATGAAACCGGAGAAGCAGAAGGAAAAGGCAAGGGAGACTATGGACATCTATGCCCCGATCGCGCAGCGTCTCGGTATTTCAAAGATCAAGGTAGAGCTGGATGACCTCTCCCTGAAGTATCTGGAGCCGGAGGTCTATTATGATCTGGTTGAGAAGATCGCCCTCAGAAAGAGCGTCCGGGAGGAATTTGTCCGGGGGATCGTTGAGGAGGTCAGCAATCACATTGAGGCAGCGGGGATTAAAGCGCAGATAGACGGAAGAGTGAAGCATTTCTTCAGTATCTATAAGAAAATGGTGAACCAGGACAAAACGCTGGATCAGATTTATGATCTGTTTGCTGTCCGCATTATTGTAGATACCGTGAAGGACTGTTATGCGGCACTTGGAGTGATCCATGAGATGTATAAGCCCATACCGGGACGTTTCAAGGATTACATTGCCATGCCGAAGCAGAATATGTATCAGTCTCTGCATACGACATTGATCGGACCGAACGGACAGCCGTTTGAGATTCAGATCAGAACCTTTGATATGCACCGGACAGCAGAGTATGGTATTGCCGCCCATTGGAAATACAAGGAGAGCTCTGACGGCAAAAAGCCTGTGGCAGAGCAGGAGGAGGAGAAGCTGAGCTGGCTGCGCCAGATTCTGGAGTGGCAGCGGGACATGTCGGATAATAAGGAGTTTCTGAGCCTGTTAAAGAGTGACCTGGATCTGTTTGCGGAGAATGTATACTGTTTTACGCCGGCGGGAGATGTAAAGAACCTGCCGAACGGCTCCACGCCGATTGATTTTGCCTATAGTATCCATTCTGCAGTGGGAAATAAGATGATCGGTGCCAGGGTCAATGGCAAGCTGGTGAACATCGATTACGTTATTCAGAACGGGGATCGTATCGAGGTTCTGACCTCACAGAATTCAAAGGGTCCCAGCAGGGACTGGCTGAAAATCGTAAAGAGCACCCAGGCAAAGAATAAGATCAACCAGTGGTTCAAGAATGAGCTGAAGGAAGATAATATTGTCAGGGGAAAGGAGCTTTTGTCATCCTACTGTAAGGCAAAGGGAATCGTTCTCAGTGATCTGCTGAAGCCTTCCTATATGGAAAGCATCATGCGCAAGTACGGATTCCGGGACTGGGATTCAACGCTGGCGGCCATCGGACACGGCGGTCTGAAGGAAGGGCAGGTTGTCAACCGGCTGCTGGAGGAGTATGAGAAGCAGCACAAGAAGGAACTTACCGATGAAAATATTCTGGAAGCGGTAGAAGCGAAGGAGAAGATGCGCGTTACCAAGTCAAAAGGCGGTATCGTGGTCAAGGGGATCCATGATGTGGCAGTGCGCTTTTCCAAGTGCTGTTCTCCGGTTCCGGGAGATGAGATCGTGGGATTTGTAACAAGAGGGCGTGGTGTTTCTATCCACCGGACCGACTGCATCAATGTGATCAACCTGACAGAGGCGGACCGGGTGCGGCTGATCGATGCCGAATGGCAGGCTCCCAAGTCAGGAAAAGGCGGGGAACTCTATACGGCAGATATCAAGATCTTTGGTTATAACCGAACGGGACTTCTGGTCGATATCACAAAGATTTTTACAGAGCGGAAGATTGATGTGACCAGTGTGAACAGCAGGACCAGCAAGCAGGGAACGGCAACGATATGCATGACCTTTGATGTGCCAAGCAGAGAGGAACTGAACCGTCTGATCGAGAAGATCCGCCAGGTGGAGAGCGTGATCGACATTGAACGCACCACCGGATGATGAAGAACAGGAGGAAGATCACCTATGGGAAAACTTCGTATTGAAAAACGTGTGCTGGGAATGGTGAGAACCAACAGTTATCTCGTGATAAATACAGAAACCAGAGAAGCATTTCTTGTGGATCCGGCAGATTCCGCGGAGGTTATCCGGAAAGATATTGATGCCTTCGGAGTACAGCCGGCAGGTATTTTGCTGACGCACGGGCATTTTGACCATATGGGAGCGGCTGCGGATCTGGCAGAGCATTATGGGATCGGGATCGGTGCGGGCACGCAGGAGGCTGATGTGATGGAGGATCCGGCAATGAATTTATCCATACAGTTTGGAAAGCCGTTTGTCGTAAAGGCGGACCGTCTGTACTCAGATAAAGAGGAGTTCTGTATGGCAGGCTTTCAGATCCGTGTTCTGCATACCCCCGGTCATACGAAAGGCGGCGTGTGTTATTATCTTCCGGAAGAGAAGGTACTGTTTTCGGGGGATACCCTGTTTTATGAGAGTGTAGGACGTTCGGATTTTCCGACAGGAAGCATGTCTGTTCTGGTACATTCTGTCCGGGAATTGTTTGATGTACTTCCGGATGACACAGACGTTTATCCGGGACACGAATCTGCCACTACGATAGCACATGAAAAGGAGTATAATCCGTTCGTATGATACTTGTTAAGCTGAATAAACGTGATTTTGAATATGATATCCATTCCCTGATACGTGCGTTTTATCCGGGAATGGAAGTTTCTGTTTTTATTCCCGGAATTTTTCAGGACGGTCCGGGACAGAGGAAAGAGCAGGAGACTCCGGAGCTGACGGTCCGGATCACACTGGAAGATCAGAGGATCGGGTGCAGTTTTGAGGATGCCTGTGGAAAAGTGCTGGTACAGCGCAGCACAGATGTGGATGAGTGCGCCGACAGGAAGGAAACGAAGAACTGCCTGAAGGCATTGCTTTACCAGATGCTGTCAGAGTACACGGGGCAGACGCTGCCCTGGGGAAACCTGACGGGTATTCGTCCCACAAAGATTCCCATGGCACTTTTAGAGGCGGGAAAAAGCAATGTGGAGATTGCGGATCACATGCGGAAAACATATTTTACCAGCAATGAGAAGACGGCACTGGCCATCATGATCGCCAACCGGGAGAAGCATATTCTGGAAAATATTCATTACGAGGACGGGTACAGTCTTTATATCGGAATCCCGTTCTGTCCGAGTATCTGCCTGTATTGTTCCTTCAGCTCCAGTCCTCTCCATATCTGGAAGGATCAGGTAGATGCTTATCTGGATGCCTTATGTAAGGAGATCGCATTCGGAGCAGAAGCATACAGAGACAAGATCCTGGATACCATTTACATAGGGGGAGGAACACCTACCACCCTGAGTCCGTCACAGATGGACAGGCTCCTGACAGAGGTGGAAAAACATTTTGATCTGTCTCATCTGCAGGAGTTTACCGTGGAGGCGGGAAGACCGGACAGTATTACCCGGGAGAAGCTGCAGGTGCTGATGGAGCATAAGGTGAGCCGTATTTCCATCAATCCGCAGACCATGAATCAGAAGACACTGGATATCATCGGGCGGCGCCATACGGTAGAGCAGACAGTCGAGGCGTTTAAAATGGCCAGACAGCTCGGGTTTGATAATATCAATATGGACCTGATCGTCGGACTTCCGGGCGAGGAGCTGCCTCAGGTGGAGCATACGATGAAAGAGGTGACGAAGCTTGATCCGGACAGTATCACGGTACATTCACTGGCAGTGAAGCGGGCGGCCAGACTGAACATCTTTAAGGATGAGTATAAGGAAATGACCTTTACGAACAATCAGGAGATCATGGATCTGACAGCTGCTTATGCGGGAAATGCGGGGATGTCCCCTTATTATCTGTATCGTCAGAAGAATATGGCGGGGAATTTCGAAAATGTGGGATATGCAAGAACAGGAAAGGCTGGAATCTATAATATCCTGATCATGGAAGAAAAACAGTCGATCCTGGCTCTGGGTGCAGGCGCTTCTACAAAAGTGGTCCGTGGTGCGGACCGTATTGACAGGATCGAAAATGTGAAGGATATCAGAAATTATATTGAACGTATTGACGAGATGATTGAACGCAAGAAACAGGGATTTATAAAGTATGGAAAATAATCTGACGAATCTGGAACAGCATATGATAAAAGAGATTTCCCATGGCATCTGTGTCAGCAACCTTGCCTGGCGGGTAGCGAAGGAGGCGGGGCTTGACGAGGAGCAGTGCCATGAACTGGCGGTGGCAGGGATGCTGCATGATGTGGGAAAGCTTGAGGTCTGGAAATACATCTGTCAGAAGGGGAATACACTTAATATCGAGGAAATGCGGTATGTAAGGACACATTCCACATTAAGCTACACCATGCTTGTGAAGGAATCGTACTCTCCCTTCGTTCTGGAGAGTATTCTGTATCATCATGAGAACTATGACGGGACAGGGTATCCGTCGAACCGGGCAGGAAAAGAGATTCCCATCGGAGCAAGGGTCCTGCGTGTGTGTGATGTCTTCGCCGCACTGATCTCCAACCGCGCCTACCGCCGGGCATATTCTATTGACATGGCAGTGGAGCTGATGATTGAGGAAGTAAAGAATTTTGATATGAAAATATTCCTTGCCTTTCTGACCGTTATCCATCAGGAGGGAATTGAGGATTTATTGAATAAAAGCAGGCTGGATTGTTTTGAATTTGAGGAGGAAAAATTATGAGTCTGAAGAAGAAGCCGGTTACAGGGATGAAGGATATTTCACCCAGGGAGATGGAAATCCGTGATTATGTGATCCGACTGATCAAGGAAACCTACGGAACCTTCGGGTTTTCATCCATAGAGACCCCGTGTGTGGAGCATATTGAAAATCTCTCAAGCAAGCAGGGGGGAGAAAATGAAAAACTCATTTTCAAGATACTTAAGAGAGGTGAAAAGCTGAAGCTGGATACCGCCGGATGTGAGAGTGATCTGGTAGACAGCGGGCTGCGCTATGATCTGACGGTGCCCCTGTCCAGATATTATGCGAACAATGCCAATGATCTGCCATCACCGTTTAAAGCACTCCAGATGGGAAATGTGTGGCGTGCCGACAGACCGCAGAGAGGGCGTTTCCGTCAGTTCATGCAGTGTGATATCGATATACTCGGAGAGCCGACGATCCTTGCGGAGATCGAACTGATCCTGGCGACCTCCACACTGGTCGGAAAGCTGGATTTTGAAAATTTCACGATCCGCATCAATGACAGAAAAATCTTAAAGGCGATGGCAAAATACAGTGGATTTCCGGAGGAAAGCTACGATCTGGTATTTATTATTCTGGATAAAATGGACAAGATCGGGCTGGACGGTGTGGCAGCAGAGCTGGAAAAAGAAGGCTTCGCGAAGGAGAGTATCGACAAATATCTCGGACTGTTTCAGGAGATCACGGATGATCTGGCAGGTGTCAGATACCTGAAGGAAAAGCTGGAAGGTGTTCTGGATGCAAAGGTTGCAGAAGATCTGGAAACCATCATTGAGAGTGTGGAGGCCGTGAGGACGGCAAACTTTAAGATCGTCTTTGATCCGACGCTGGTAAGAGGAATGTCTTATTATACAGGACCGATCTTTGAGATCAGCATCGATGGCTTCGGCGGCTCTGTGGGCGGAGGCGGACGCTATGATGAGATGATCGGCAAGTTTACGGGCAGCCAGACCTGTGCCTGCGGCTTTTCCATCGGTTTTGAACGCATCGTTATGCTGCTCCTGGAGAAGGATTATCAGATTCCGTCAAAGGCAGAGAAAAAGGCGTATCTGATTGAAAAGAATATGCCAAAGGAAGGATTACTCAAGATCTTCCGTGAGGCGGAGAAAGAGCGCAGCGAAGGAAAACAGGTGAATATCGCTGTGATGAAGAAGAATAAAAAGTTCCAGAAGGAACAGCTTGCCGCAGAAGGATATACGGAATTCAGGGAGTTTTTCAAAGACAGGTTGGATTAATATCTGCATGACTCTGAATAGTTACAGGAAAAGAAAGAGAGGAAAGCGATTCATGGCAGAATCAATGAAGGGGTTGAAGAGATCCCACAGATGTACAGAGCTGGGTGCGGCAGATGCAGGCATCCAGGTAACCGTAATGGGCTGGGTCCAGAAGAGAAGAAATCTGGGAAGCCTGATTTTTGTAGATCTGCGCGACCGTTCCGGTCTGCTTCAGATCGTATTTGATGAGAAGGATATCGGAACCGAAGGATTTGAAAAGGCGGGCAGGCTGAGAAGTGAGTTCGTCATCGCAGTAACAGGAAGGGTGGAGCTGCGTGAGGGTGCAGTGAATGAAAACCTGGCAACCGGCGAGATCGAGATCCGGGCTACCGGGCTTCGGATCCTTTCCGAGTCTGAGACACCGCCATTTCCGATCGAGGATGATATTAAGACAAAGGATGAGCTGAGACTGAAATATCGCTTTCTGGATCTGAGACGTCCCGAATTACAGAGGAACCTGATGCTTCGCAGCAGGGTGGCAAATTCAGCCCGCCAGTTCCTGGCGGATGAGGGCTTTCTGGAGATCGAGACACCGATTCTGATCAAGAGCACACCGGAAGGGGCCAGAGATTATCTGGTGCCAAGCCGTATTCATACAGGGCATTTCTATGCACTGCCCCAGTCCCCGCAGCTCTTTAAGCAGCTGCTGATGTGCTCGGGATATGACCGGTATTTTCAGATTGCCAAATGCTTCCGTGACGAGGACCTGCGTGCTGACAGACAGCCGGAGTTTACGCAGATCGATATGGAGCTTTCTTTTGTGGATATTGATGATGTGATCGATGTCAATGAGCGTCTTCTGGCAAAGATTTTTAAGGATGCCATCGGTGTAGATGTACCGCTTCCGATCCCGAGAATGACCTGGCAGGAGGCGATGGACCGTTTTGGTTCTGACAAGCCGGATACCCGGTTTGGAATGGAGCTTAAGGATGTGTCTGAAATCGTGAAGGACTGCGGCTTTGGCGTGTTTACAGGAGCACTGGCAAATGGAGGCAGTGTCCGGGGAATCAATGCCAGCGGACAGGGACATATGCCGAGAAAGAAGATCGATGCGCTGGTAGAGTTTGCAAAAGGCTATGGTGCAAAAGGGCTGGCTTATCTGGTGATCAATGATGACGGTTCTTATAAATCCTCCTTCGCAAAGTTTATGACAGAGGGAGAACTGGCAAATCTTGTGAATGCACTGGAAGGAAAGCCGGGTGACCTGCTTCTCTTTGCGGCTGACAAGAATAAGATCGTATGGAATGTGCTCGGAGCGCTCCGTCTGGAGATCGCAAAGAGCCTGGGACTGTTAAAGAAGGATGAATTTAAGTTCCTCTGGATCACAGAGTTTCCGTTGCTGGAATACTCGGAAGAGGAAGGAAGATATGTGGCCATGCATCATCCGTTCACGATGCCTATGGAGGAAGATCTGGATAAGATCGATACAGATCCTGGCGCTGTCCGCGCAAAGGCTTATGACATCACTCTGAATGGAAACGAGATTGGAGGAGGAAGTGTCAGGATCCATCAGGATGATATTCAGTCAAAGATGTTTGAGGTACTGGGCTTTTCAAAAGAACGTGCAGAAGATCAGTTCGGTTTCCTGCTGACAGCATTCAAGTACGGTGTTCCGCCTCATGCGGGACTGGCTTATGGACTGGATCGTCTTGTCATGCTGATGGCAGGTGAGGACAGCATTCGTGAGGTCATTGCCTTCCCGAAGGTTAAGGATGCCTCCTGTCTGATGACAGGTGCTCCGGGGACCGTAGATGGGCAGCAGCTTGAAGAACTGAAGCTGGAAGTGACAGAAGAGATTGAGTAAAGCTGCGTTATTTTATATGCAGCTGTGATGATACGGAACCGTAAACCGGTTTTGATGACTTCATCAGATCGACAAACAGAAATCAGGGGCAGCATGCGGAGAAATCCGCAGCTGTCCCTGATTTCATAAAGATCGAAGGGCCGTTTTACCGGACCCTGGGATTTGTCAGGAAGCAGGAAGCGCCTCTGACTGAAACCTTTCGATTGCCTCCGTCATGTTTCCAAGGAGTGCATCTGTGAAATCGCCATTTAACTGCATTTCCCAGGTGACACCATTGTTTATAAAATAGATTTCGATCGTTTTCGTGCAGGTTTTTGTATTGGTGTTCAGACATTCCATAAGAAGCGAGGCAGTCTTATCAGCCAGCTCTGTATCCGTAGCCCGGACAGCTTCTGTGGTGGAAGCGTAATCCAGAAGCCGTTCCAGATAGGTATCCAGGATGCTTTCCATATCAAGGCTGGTGATATCGATCAGCGAAGTGGCCTTATTTCCCTTCACCGTGACCTTCTGGATCCTGTAGGAAAAGCATTTGGAGATCTGGGTGGCGAGCGCCAGGTCCACCTTGTCATACAGCGTGCTGTAGGTCAAAAAAATATCATTCATTCCAAGACTGGAGACCCAGTTTTCAGGAGTTTCCTCCTTAAACATTTCCAGGACTTTTGTGATGATCTCTTCCGGGGTTACCAGATAGGGATCATGCAGACAGGAGATGAAGCCGCCGACAAGTTCATCTTCCAGTGTCTCACTGCTCTGAATGGACCAGTGCCCGTCCTTTTTTGTCAGGCTGAAATGTGCGACTGTCTTTACCTGATCATAATTTCCGGAAGAAAGAACATCACGGAGAAGTGTAAAATAAGAGTTTCTGGCAACGGACGTATCTTCTTTGGATTCCGGAAGGACTGAGTCAGCAATCAGCTCAAGACAGAGATCCTTTGCCAGAGCCTTTGCATCAATATTTTCAATCTCTACATTTACGGTAGCCTGTTCCTCTGTGGTACTTGATGAGAGGATGCGATAATGGAAATTCCGGAAAAACAGCTGTACGGCTTCTGTAGTATCCGGGCCGATGTCCACACTGCCGGATCTGGAATGTACCATATCTTCGTAGGAGATCAGGTTCCGTATGGTGTTCTCATCCAGCTTCTGGATGAGGTTTAATTCGGATTTCACAGTTTTCACCGGCTCAGACTCCTGACAGCCACTGAGAGTGGATGTCAGTAAGACAAGAGAAAGGCAGAGGAAAAACAAAATACTGCGTTTTTTTATAAGACTTTTCATAAGGCTCCTTTCCTGTTACAGATGCAGAAATCTGCCAAGAAAGATCAGGGCAGCAATCTGAAGAATGAGAATGAATGGAATGCCACAGGTGAACTTTGCATGTCTCGTCTTATGGCGGAACAGGTACATTCCGGCCAGAGAGCCGATGCTGCCGCCCAGTATGGCAATCATGATAAGGACTCTTTCGGGAATGCGCCATGCATGTCTCTTTGCACGGGACTTGTCTGCCCCCATCGAAAGGAAACCTATGAGGTTCAGCGCAATCAGGTAGTTCATAAGATAAGGTATCAATCATATCACCTCTTGTTCTGTGTTTTGTAAAGCAGCCTTGTGTCAGAGACCAGACAAATGGCAGACTGCTTTCCTGAATATGCAGCAAAGCGGAATGTGAATGCCCGCTTTATCAACTACTGTCTATGGTATATGAAAAAGAAGCAGATGTCAAATGTCGCTTGACAATGCCATATAAAACAGATAAGATATGTTTACTGCGGCGGAATAAAGTATAAAATCGTTACATTAACATGAAACGCCGCCCAGATAAATGTATATGAGGAGGAAATTTCAATGTATTCACTGGATGAAGTGAGGGCAGTTGATCCGGAAATCGCTGATGCGATTGTCCGTGAACAGGAGCGTCAGAACAGCCATATCGAGCTGATCGCATCAGAGAACTGGGTGACAAAGGCTGTCATGGCAGCGATGGGAAGCCCTTTGACGAATAAGTATGCAGAAGGTTATCCGGGAAAACGTTACTATGGCGGATGCCAGTGTGTGGATGAGGTGGAGAATCTGGCAATCGAACGTGCAAAGAAGATCTTCGGTTGTACGTATGCAAATGTACAGCCGCATTCAGGTGCTCAGGCAAATATGGCAGTGTTCCTGGCAATGCTGAAGCCGGGAGACACAGTCATGGGTATGAACCTGGCTCACGGAGGACATCTGACACATGGAAGCCCTGCGAACTTCTCAGGTATGTATTTTAATGCCGTGCCATATGGAGTGAATGATGAAGGAGTGATCGATTACGAAAGAGTAAGGGAGATTGCCCTGGAGTGCAAACCGAAAATGATCGTTGCAGGTGCAAGTGCCTATGCGAGAACAATCGATTTCAAGAGATTCAGGGAAATCGCGGATGAAGTGGGCGCTTATCTGATGGTGGATATGGCTCATATTGCCGGTCTGGTAGCGGCAGGTCTGCATCCAAGTCCGATCCCCTATGCAGATGTGACCACAACGACAACCCATAAGACACTGCGCGGGCCGAGAGGCGGCATGATCCTTTCCAGTGAAGAGACAGCAAAGAAATTTAATTTTAATAAAGCCGTATTTCCGGGAGTACAGGGCGGCCCGCTGATGCATGTTATTGCAGCAAAGGCAGTCTGCTTTAAGGAAGTACTTTCTGATGAGTACAAGGTATATCAGCAGAATATCGTGAAAAATGCACAGGCTCTCTGTAAAGGCCTGATGAGCAGAGGAGTGAAGATCGTATCCGGAGGTACGGATAATCATCTGATGCTTGTGGATCTGGTGGAGACAGGAAGGACAGGAAAAGAGGTGGAAAACCTTCTGGACAGTATCCATATTACCTGTAATAAGAATACGATTCCGAATGACCCGAAATCTGCATTCGTGACGAGTGGTGTCCGCCTGGGTACTCCGGCCGTAACTGCCAGAGGAATGAAGGAAGAAGATATGGATGTGATCGCGGAGGCGATTGCTATGATGCTGGCAGACCCGGAGGCAAACAAGGAGAAAGCAAGAGGGCTCGTTAAGGAGCTGACAGATAAGTATCCGCTGCTGTAGGAGAAGATTACATATTTTACTTGTATTTGTCCATAATAATGAGCCAAGGGACCTATAGACACAAAAATACATGCAAGCATGTATTTTATGTCCATTTGTCCCTTGGCTCATCATATTACTGAGGTGATTCAGATGGACAAAGATAAGCAGGAAGAGCTGGCACGTAAGAAAGCAAATGAAAAGTTTAACAGCGTGACGCGGAAACAAAAGCCGGAGAACCAGAATCAGACCCATAATGTGCGGTCGGAGGCGGTAGAGGCGAAGAACCGGCAGGTATAACAATCATACCATCCGGATGAGAAACGAATAAAGAAGTTAAAATGGTCGTTCAGTCATTTCTAGTTAGTGGACTGGACGACCATTTTCCATATGAGAAAACCCTTATTTTTCCGCATAGTAATCTTAAGCAAATTTTAAGTAGGAAGATGCATAGAGTACATGTTATACTAAATGCAAAGAAAAGATCCGTAAGGACAGTTTTTTGTAATACAAATCGTAACTGTTCAGAGCCCATTCGCAAAACCGCCTCTGCGAGGCTTTCCTTTTGCTCATGTATGGCTCTCGCCATATAGATTTATAAAATTTGCCTCCGGTGAGAGGGCTCCCCAAGGCAAATATTTATAAATCAGCATGGCTCTGAACAGTTACTACAAATCTATGAAATGGAGGGGCAGTATGAAGATAAAAAAGAAGCAGATCATTATCATTGGTGCGGTGCTGGCTGTTGTGGCTGCAGCAGGTGTGATTTTTACGGTGGTGAGAAAGGGAAAAGGTTCAGGTGGCTCATCCGGCAGCACGGTCTATGTGGACTCCGTGACGGATATCTGTGGACTGGGAAGCGGAAACGGGCTGACAGACCGGTTTGCAGGGGTTGTTGAGCCGCAGAAGACATTGTCGATCCAGGTTCCGTCAGATAAGAAGGTGGAAGAAGTACTGGTAAAGGAAGGCGATGAGGTCAAAGCCGGAGATAAGCTTTTTACATACAGTACGGAGGAGATGGAGGAGAATCTGGCACAGGCGGAGATCGATCTGGATCGTCTGGCGAATGAGATCGAGCAGACGAAAGAGCAGATTGCATCGCTGAAGAAGGAGAAGGCAAGCGCATCTGCAGATTCACAGCTCAGCTATACCACTCAGATCAATACGGCAGAGAATGAGATCAAGAGAAAAGAGTATGAGCAGAAGAGCAAGAAGATGGAGATCGAGAAGCTGAAGAAGAGTATTGCAAATGCCACAGTTACAAGTGAGATGAACGGTGTGGTAAAGGCGATCAATTCTACAGAGTCATCAAATGTGAATTCGATGACAGGAGAGGCAGAGGCTTTCATGACGATCCTGGCTACGGGAAATTTCCGGATCAAGGGTACGGTAAATGAACAGAATATGTCTTCAATTATAGAAGGACAGCCGGTTATCGTCCATTCCAGAGTCAATGACGATACATGGAAGGGAACACTGACTTCCGTAGATACAGATAACCCGGAAAAAAATGAAAGCGGCATGATGTATATGAGCTCAGATGGAAGTTCGGCAGACAGCTCCAGTAATTATCCGTTCTATGTAGAGCTGGAGTCTGCGGACGGCCTGATGCTGGGACAGCATGTCTATATCGAGATGGATTATGGGCAGGAGGAACAGGCTGAGGGAATCTGGCTGGACAGCTATTATATCGTTCAGGATGACGGTGATCCTTACGTATGGGCGTCAAACGCTAAGGAAAAGATGGAAAAGAGGAAAGTAACACTGGGCGAACTGGATGAAGAACTTCAGCGTTATCAGATTCTTGATGGATTGAATGAAGAGGATTACATTGCATTTCCGGACGGCATGATCAAGGAAGGTGATGCTGCTGTTAAGAATGTGGACCAGACCATGGATATGGATATGAACGGCATGGGAGATATGGGTGGAGATGCTATTCCATCTTTTGATGATAACTCCATGGAAGGTATGGATGGAATGATGGATGAAGGCGAATTCATGGATGAAGGCGAATTCATGGATGATGGTGAATTCATGGATGAGGAATATGAGGACGAAGACTTCGGTGATGAGGGATTCGAAAGTGACATGGGTTCCCTGGCAGGTGAAATGGACGATGCCGGAATCGGAGATGAGGAAATGGAGGAGACAGAGTGATACTAGAATTGGACCATATTTATAAGGATTATATGCAGGGGAGTATGGTGGTTCCGGTATTAAAGGATGTAACCCTTCATGTTGAAGAAGGTGAATATGTGGCGATTATGGGGCCTTCCGGCTCCGGAAAGTCCACACTGATGAATATTATCGGATGCCTGGATAAACCCACCAAAGGGGAGTATAGTCTGGACGGCGTAAATATCCTTCATCAGAAAGATAATGATCTGGCTGATGTGAGGCTGAATAAGCTTGGCTTCGTCTTTCAGACCTTTCAGCTTCTGCCCAGACAGACGGCCCTGGAGAATGTGGCTTTGCCTCTGGTGTATGCAGGAGTTTCTAAAAAGGAGAGAAATCAGAGAGCAGCAGAAGCCCTTGACAGGGTAGGTCTCTCTGATCGTGTGAGCTTTGTGCCAAACCAGCTTTCCGGCGGACAGAAACAGCGTGTAGCCATTGCGAGAGCGATGGTGAACAGACCGAAGATCCTTCTGGCGGATGAGCCCACAGGTGCCCTGGATTCCAAATCGGGAAAACAGGTGATGGAGCTGTTTGAAAAGCTGAATGCGGAAGGTGTGACGATCATCATGATTACACATGGCCGTGAAATCGCACGCCATGCAAGAAGAGTCGTAGATATTTTCGATGGAGAAATTTCCGAACGGACAAAGGAGGAGGTGACTCTGTGAAAAAGAAAACAATCATAGCAATCAGTGTCGGTGCTGCTGTCCTTGTGGCAGGTGGGGGTTATGGAATCTTTCGACTGGTTAAAAGCAATGCGGCTCCTGTGGAGGTTACTTCCGTGTCCAGACTGAATACCGGCTGGTGGGGAGAGAGTATTCCGACCTCGGGCATCATTACATCAAATGCCACCCAGGAGGTACATCTGTCAGACAATGAGATCGTAGACAAGCTCTATGTAAAAGAAGGTGATCAGGTAAAGGTTGGAGATAAGCTTTTATCCTATGATAAGACCCTGCTGGAGCTGGATCTGGAATCTGAAAAGCTGGCAAAACAGTCGATTAAGCTTCAGATTAAGTCTGCGAAACAGGATCTGGAAAAACTAAAGAAGATCACTCCGATTCCGGACAGTATGTACGGCGATGCAGGCGGAGCGAATGCGGTTCTTGTTAGAACGGCAGCAGTGATGACAACATCAGGTGAGCAGATGCCGGATGCAGCAGGAGGACAGCCGGAAGCACAGGCAGAACAGCTGGCCGGTCAGACACCGGATACACAGACAGCCCGGCCGGATGGTCAGACACCTGAGACGCAGCCACCGGAAGCAGAGACACCGGAAACTCTGGGGAAAGAGGTTCTGGATCCGGACAGCGGGAAACAGGAGGAGACAGAAAAGTCGCCACTCAGTAAGGTGAAAGCGTATACAAAGCTGAACAGTGACTCCAAACCGTATAAAGGGTCCGGAACAAAGGATGATCCTTATATATTCTTCTGTAAGGATGGAACAACAATCTACGCTTCCTTCATGAATAAGATGCTTGGATACAATGAAGCGGGAACCTCTAAGAAAAACGGAGGAATGCGGGGAGACGGAAAAGGAAGCTATGCGATCCTGGAGATCCGTGAAGGAGATTCTGTCAGCGGAGGTTTTGTGAAGTCGATCAGTATCAATGGAACGGTAAAATCCGATAAGGCTTATGCACCGGACATTACCTGGACTTATGCAAGCGATGGTGTTACGAAGAACGTACCGGAAGTAGATGAGCCTTCGGATGATATGGATGACGATATCTGGGATGACGGCGGTTTTGATTTTGGTGAGGATGTATATACGGTTACCGAACTGAAGGAGGCGATCAAGGAAAAAGAGGACGAGATAGAAGATCTTCGTCTGGATTACCGTGAGGCAGAGATCAGTGTAAAGCAGGCGAAAAGAAAATTAGATGAAGCCACTGTGACAGCGACGATTAATGGTGTCGTGAAATCCGTAGGCGATCCCGCAGTGGGTGAGATGGATGGGGAGCCCTTCCTGACAGTCACCAGCAACGAGGGTATGTATGTGAAAGGCTCCATCAGTGAGCTGAAACTGGGCGATGTTGAGGTAGGTACGGTAATGACGGGAATGTCCTATGAAAGCGGCATGTCCTTTACTGCAGAGATCTCGGAGATTTCAGAATATCCGGATACTTCTGAGTCTTACTGGTATGGTGGACAGGCCAATGCTTCTCAGTATCCGTTTATGGCGTATATCGAAGATTCCGAAGGGCTCAGCAATAATGAGTCCGTGGAGCTGTCGATCGAAGACAGCGGCAGTACGAACAGTTCTGCCATCTATCTGTATAAAGCATATATCCGTTCGGAGAACGGGCAGAGCTATGTTTATAAGGCCGATGAAAACGACCGACTGGTGAAGCAGTACATTAAGACCGGAGCGACCGTTTACTCCACAGCAGTGGAGGTAAAAGGAGGACTGAGCCTGGAAGACCGGATCGCCTTTCCATACGGAAAGAATGTTGTAGAGGGTGCGAAGGTAAAAGAAAGCGATGACTCATTTGGTATGTACTAGGAGGGCAGAAAAATGTTAGAAAATATACGGTTATCACTGCAGGGAGTGTGGTCACACAAAATGCGTTCCTTTCTGACTATGCTGGGCATCATCATAGGTATCGCTTCCATTATTTCCATTGTTTCTACGATTCAGGGTACAAATGAGCAGATCAAGGAAAATCTGCTGGGTGCCGGAAATAATACGGTTGAGGTGAAGCTTTACCAGGGAGACTGGCCCTATGAGATCGCAGATTACAATCCGGCGCCGAAGGGTGTACCGGTGATCAGCGAAGAGGTGCGTCAGCAGATCCAGGATCTGGATGAAGTGGAAAGTGTCGCATTATATAACAACCGCTCTTATGCGGAGGGCATTTATTATCGTGATAAGAACCTGCAGGGCGCAAATGTGCTGGGTGTGGATAATCATTATTTTTCCACCTGCGGCTATATCGTCCGGACAGGGAGGCAGTTCCTGGAGGAGGATTTTACAAAATTTCACAAGGTGGCGATCCTGGATCAGACGTCTGCCAGCAGTCTGTTTCAGGAGGAAAGCGCTCTTGGGAAAACGATAGAGATCGGTGGCGAGCCATTTACAGTCATTGGTGTAGCACAGAAAAAGCAGGAGTTTGAGCCCGTCATCAACAGCATGGAGGATTACGAGATGTATCTGGGAAATGAATCCAGTGGTATCGTGTATATCCCGTCATCCGCCTGGGGAATCGTCTATAAATACGATGAGCCGCAGAACGTGGTCGTAAAGGCTGCTTCCACTGATGATATGACGAAGGCCGGAAAGAAGACGGCAGACATCCTGAATCAGAGTTTAAATGTGTCAAATACAGATATTAAATACAAATCCAAAGACGTTCTCGAACAGGCACAGGATAAGCAGGCGCTCAGTGAAGCGACAAACATCCAGCTGATCTGGATCGCCAGCATCTCGCTCCTGGTAGGCGGTATCGGTGTCATGAACATCATGCTGGTATCTGTCACCGAGCGAACCAGTGAGATCGGACTGAAGAAGGCGATCGGAGCGAAGAAAAAGCGTATTCTGGGACAGTTTCTGACGGAAGCAGCTGTGCTGACCAGCATGGGCGGTGTCATTGGAGTGGTGGCAGGAATCATTCTGGCACAGGTCATTTCAAAAATGGCAGATATACCGGTGGCGATCAGTATTCCGGCAATTATTATATCTGTGCTTTTCTCCATGCTGATCGGAATCGTATTCGGACTTCTGCCATCGATCAAGGCAGCCAACCTGAATCCGATCGATGCACTGAGGCATGAGTAAAAAGTGATTGCATTTTTCAGGCTATTATGCTATAATGCAATAGCTGTTTGTGGGACATGGTTGATGAATGTACCGCAAAAGACAGAACTGTAGGGACTTACAGGGATAGTCCGGGGAAGCTTGCTGTGGAAACATGAGGAGCAGCATTGACCGGGAATGGATCCGTATGCCGGAGGAAATGGGTCTTTCGGAGGAAAATACGGATAAGCAGTTCACAAATATAAATTACGAGGTGAAAATCATGAAAGAAGGAATCCATCCAAATTATCATCAGGCAACCGTTACCTGTAACTGTGGAAACACATTTGTAACAGGATCCACAAAGAAAGATATCCATGTAGAAATTTGTTCAAAATGTCATTCTTTCTACACAGGACAGCAGAAAGCTACTGCAGCCCGTGGACGTATTGATAAGTTCAATAAGAAGTATGGTATTACAAGCAAATAAGATGTAAAGATAGGGTTGAGGTTGGAAAATCTCAACCCGTTTTACTATGTACAGGAGCTGCGTAGCAGCGGATAGTCCGCAGAGCGGACGTGTCTGAGCTCTGCTGTTCTGAATCAATACAGTAGAGGAATAAAAAAGCAGACCGTGCAAGCTTGCTTGCAAAGGGCTGGTGTTGAGTAAAAACCGGAAAGGAACGGTGCATATGAAGTCATCCAATATTGGCGGACAGGCAGTGATGGAAGGGGTCATGATGAAAAATGGTGACCGCTATGCCGTTGCTGTCCGCAAAGAAAATGGAGAAATCGTCGTTAAGACAGAAGATCATATCAGTTTTATAAAGAACCGAGAACTATTATCACTGCCGATCATCCGCGGTGTATTTAATTTTATAGACTCCCTGGTACTGGGCATGAAGACACTGACTTATTCTGCCAGCTTTTTTATGGAAGAGGATGAAACAGAAAAAAAGGAAGTCGATAAGGAAAAACAGGAGAAGAAGGACTCACTTCTGATGGGAGTTACAGTGGCATTTTCCATTATCCTGGCTGTGGGGCTGTTCATGGTGCTGCCATATTTTATTTCTACGCTCTTTCGGAGATTTACAGATTCAGCAACTGTGATCGGTCTGCTGGAGGGTGCAGTACGTCTCGCCCTGTTTATGGGCTATATCCTGCTGATTTCCAGAATGGAGGATATCCAGAGGGTATTTCAATATCACGGTGCGGAGCATAAGTGCATCAACTGTATCGAGCATGGACTGGAATTGAATGTGGAGAATGTGATGAAAAGCTCAAAGCAGCACAAACGCTGTGGAACCAGCTTTCTGCTGATCGTTATGCTGATCAGTATTGTGCTGTTTCTCTTCATCCGGGTGGAATCTCCGGTGTGGCGTGTAGTGATCCGTATTCTGCTGGTTCCTGTGATCGCGGGAATCTCCTATGAGTTTATCCGCCTGGCGGGGCGCAGTGAGAACCGGATCGTAGAAATCTTAAGCAGACCCGGGCTGTGGATGCAGAACCTGACGACGAAAGAGCCGGATGAAACGATGGCAGAGGTGGCGATCGCTTCAGTTGAGGCAGTGTTTGACTGGAAAGTGTATCTGGCAGAGAATTTCGGGAAACATAGTGGAAAAGAGAAAGGGAGCCATGTATGACGCCGGGAGAGATACTGAAAAAAGGAGAGGGTTATCTGACAGAGTGCGGGATCCCGGATGCCTCTATAGATGCCTGGTATCTTCTGGAGTATCTGCTGAAGCAGGCCGTCGGGGCACACGTAAACCGGGCGTGGTTTCTGCTGAACCGGCAGGAGGAGCTTCCGGAGAAGGTATGGCAGGAATATGAAGAACTGATAAAAAAAAGAGGAACCCATATGCCGCTTCAGCATATCACCGGTGAGCAGGAGTTTATGGGAATTCCTTTCATCGTAAATGACAAGGTTCTGATCCCGAGACAGGATACGGAGATTCTTGTGGAGGAAGCCATGAAGAAAGCGAAAGCCGGCATGAGGGTACTGGATCTTTGTACCGGATCGGGATGTATCATCATCAGCCTGTTAAAGCTGATGCCGGGACTCACAGGAATGGCATCCGACCTGTCTGCAGAGGCACTTAAGATTGCAGAAGAAAATGCACGGCGTCAGGGTGTGACGATTGATTTTCGGCAGGGAGATCTGTTTGAACCGGTGGAGGGAAGCTTTGACCTGATCGTATCGAATCCGCCGTATATCCCGACGGCAGACATTCAGGGGCTGATGGAAGAGGTGCGGATCTATGACCCGATGATGGCTCTGGATGGCAGAGAGGACGGACTGTATTTTTACAGGAGAATCCTGCAGGAGGGCCTGAAGTATCTGAAACCGGGCGGCTGGCTGATGGTCGAGATCGGCAGTGATCAGGGTAAGGATGTGTCGGAGCTGATGGAAAGGGCAGGGCTTTCGGAGATTTCGATTGTGAAGGATCTCGCCGGGCTGGAACGTGTCGTGAAGGGAAGAAAGATGGAGATAGAGAAAACAGTCACAGGATATCAGGAGGAAGAGAGATGTTTGATAAATTAGAAGATCTGTTGATCCGCTATGAGGAGATCATGAGCGAATTAAGTGAACCGGATGTCGCAAACAATCCGGATCGCTTCCGCAGGCTTATGAAGGAGCAGAGCAGTCTGACTCCGATCGTGGAAGCATATAAAGAATATAAGCAGTGCAAACAGAATATCGAAGATTCTCTGGCTATGCTGGAGGAGGAATCTGATGAAGAGATGCGTGAGCTCGCGAAGGAGGAACTGAATGATTCCAAGGCGAGAGTGGAAGAACTGGAGGGGCAGATCAAGATCCTTCTGCTGCCGAAGGACCCGAATGATGACAAGAATGTTATCGTGGAGATCCGTGCGGGAGCAGGCGGTGATGAGGCAGCGCTTTTTGCCGCTGAGATCTACCGTATGTATGTACATTATGCAGAAGGCCGCCGCTGGAGAGTGGAGCTGATGGAATGCGAAGAGATCGGTATCGGCGGTATGAAGAGTGTGACCTTCATGATTAATGGTCAGGGTGCTTATTCCGTGATGAAATATGAGTCCGGCGTACACCGGGTACAGCGCGTGCCGGAGACGGAGTCCGGCGGACGTATCCATACATCCACCATTACCGTTGCCGTGATGCCGGAGGCAGAAGAGGTCGATATCCAGGTGGATGAGAAGGATATCCGCATCGATGTCATGCGTGCGTCTGGAAACGGTGGTCAGTGTGTCAACACCACGGACTCTGCTGTTCGTCTGACTCATTATCCGACAGGTATCGTGATCTACAGTCAGACCGAGAAGTCCCAGCTCCAGAACAAAGAGAAGGCATTCGCCCTGCTGCGTGCGAAGCTGTATGATATGGAATGTCAGAAGCAGCATGACGCTGAAGCTGAGGCAAGGCGCAGCCAGATCGGAACCGGTGACCGCTCCGAGAAGATCCGTACCTACAACTTCCCGCAGGGTCGTGTGACCGACCACCGGATCAACCTGACCCTGTATAAGCTGGATAAGATCATGGACGGAGATATCCAGGAGATCATCGATGCACTGATCGCAGCGGACCAGGCGGCAAAGCTGGCGAAGATGAATGAGAATTAAGGGATATTAAAAAGAAAGTGTCTGATGTCAGTAATCATAGCTGATATCGGGCACTTTGTTACTGTTCACTTCGTGACCAGTAACACGCTTCGCGATGCACAGATATGATGCATTCTGCATCATATCGCGCTACTACTCTCGGATTTTCTGTGACTTTCGCTACGCTACACTCACAGAAAACACCTCGAACTGACAGACGTGTGAACTGTAACGATTTTGTTGTTAAAGTTGATGAAATTTGAGTGGAGTTGTGGTAAAATTATCTTCTCACCAGGTGCGAAGCCCATTTTGGATATGGGAAGTCTTAGTTATCTATGTGTGTTTCATGATGGATGGTAAGAAATATATTGAAAGTATAATGAGCTTTCCAGTATGTAACTATACGCAAGGAGTATCAGAAAATAATATTGGATATGTATCAGGCTTGATTGAAGGTGGTATTCCTTTTAAAGCAGAAGTGTTTCATTATAAGATACTTTGAAAAGATAAGGTGATAGATTTTGATGGACTTTGAAGAACTGAAAAGAGTTTTATTTCAAGAAGTTACAGGAAATAAGTATAATAGGGAATTGTTAATAAATGTCTATGTAAAAGATGCCATTTTTGTGAAGAAATTGGTAAAAGAAGGAAAGTGTTCCGCAGAGGCTGTAGAATTTCTTAAAGATAATATTCAAAAGATTGCTGATATTTTTAATCAGATATCTATTCCATATTTTAGGAATACAAAATATGAAGAATTATTGCTAGATTATTATGAGAAAAAAGTTTGTCAGCAAGTACAAGTAGACCAGACAAATACGCTAATGGCAATCAATAACCATTCTGAAAAATCAAATTCTCAAATTGGAGGACGATTAGTTAAAGATTGGAATATAAATGTTCAAACTTATATGAAGTATTTGATTGACGAAACAAAAAATGGGAGGATTGTATGGGTAGAGTCAAAATCTGGTAAATCGTTTACAGTTACACTTGCTGACAATAGAGTTATAAAATTACGATATAGCGTACATAAAGGTAATATAAATTATTCGTTGGTAAGAATGTTGAATGGAAAAAAGAATAAAGTTGCTATATCAGAAGAAGAATTTAAAAAACTTTATAGTACGATTAAAAATGAAGAGTTTGTAACATCATTGAAAAGTGCTGAGAGTTCGGCAAGAACTGTTGAGAAGAAAAAGACGGAAGTAATATATGTACGAGAAGATGATGCGTTTCCTAAATGCAATATATATGCAGGCTTAGTTCCTATTAGCAGTAGTTCGAAGAAAAAGCAAAACCAGAATCTAAAGATACGCGAAAGAACTGTATATAATTTACAAATGAATGATGAGAAATATGGCTGTTTAATAAAGAGAACATATATTGGAAAACTGAAATGGAAGTGTGTAAAAAAATCTAAGTTGCAAGATAGAGTTTATATTTCTGAAGATGATAAAGGGAATAAGCTCTTATTACATTGTTATTCTGATGAAAATGCTTTTTTATATAGGTTTTATATAAATGGAGAGAATCAGACGATTGGAGGTATACAGAGATATCTTGAACAAATGATAGTAAGAAAAAATCCAAAGGTTGTAAGTAACGTGGATTTGTCAGGATATTATGTATTCGGTGAAACAAAGACTGCAAGTAAAGAGGAAATGGATGAACCCAATAATTTTCCTGCAAAGCGAAGAATTAATGTCGTTATCAAAGACTTGGTTGTTCGTAGAAATGTCTTTAAATGTATGCATAAGAAACATGCAATAGAGGATATTGATGCAGTTGTGAAGATTATGAATAAAAATATTGAAATAGAAGAAGTTGTTGTTTCGGCAGGATACTGTAGGCAATGTAAGGTCTTTTTTATTCTTGAGAGTACATATCAGTATTTGCGGAAAAAAGGTGTTGTTGCGTTTAGAACTGTCGATGAGAAAAGTTATTTAAATCAGAACTATTTGAATGGGAAACTATTGGCTCAAGAGTCCATTCTTATGCAATTTGGTTATACTGTATCTCAGACAGAGGGTTTATCCGAAGAAAGAAGACATAAGATACTATCTGTATTAGTGGATAATCACATTTTAACTAAGAGTGAGATTATTAGTTATTTGGACTTCTTTATAAGCCAAAGGAAAAGTGATAAGTTTTCTTTAGCAGTTGCGAAATGGACTATTGATAGAAACTATATAAGAAATTACAAAGTTGGTGAGTATTCAAAAATTGGCGTGGTTTATAGAAATGATTAGTAAATGTGCCAATACTATGTATGGGAGATAAAGGGAGGAACGATTGTATGCCACAGACAATTCATACACTGCTTACTCAATATTTATCAGATGTGCAAAAGATATATGGTACGCATCTCAAGAGTGCCATTTTGTATGGTTCTTATGCGAGAGGTGATTATACATCCGATTCCGATGTTGACATTATGTTGCTGGTGGATTTAACACCGGAAGAAATGGATGTATACTCTGACGCATTGTCAGAACTGGGATATAAATACAACGTAAACTATGATATCTGGATGATGCCGGTTGTGAAAAACCTTCAGCATTTTAAAAAATGGGCAGCAGCATATCCATTTTATACCAATGTACAGAAAGGAGGGGTGATTTTATATGAAACAGCCTGATTCGCTTCCTTGTTAACTGTACGAAATAGTTATGGAGTAATGAAACAATGAAAACAAAGAATCTTTCCGCCCTTTTTGCCATCCTTGCAGCGGCTTTGTATGCAGTCAATATTCCGTTGTCGAAACTTATGCTGGCACATGTGGATTCAGCCATGATGGCAGCTTTTCTGTATCTGGGAGCAGGAATCGGGATGCTGCTGTGCGGGCTGCTTGGAAAAATATCCGGCAAAGGGCAGAGTAAGGAGCCTCTGACCAGAAAAGAGCTTCCGTATACGATTGCCATGGTGCTGCTGGATATTGCAGCGCCCATACTGTTGATGTGGGGAATTGCCAGAACGAATTCAGCGAATGTTTCTCTGCTGAACAATTTTGAGATCGTGGCGACATCACTGATCGCCCTGTTTGTATTCAGGGAAGTGATCTCACGAAAACTGTGGACGGCTATTATTCTTGTCACAGCTGCGAGCGTGATCTTAAGTTTTGAAGGAAACGGAGCATTTTCTTTTCAGACAGGTTCTCTGTTTGTACTGGGAGCATGTGTCTGTTGGGGATTTGAGAATAACTGTACAAGGATGATCAGCAATAAGAGTTCTGAGGAAATCGTGATCATCAAGGGATGCTTTTCAGGGCTCGGAAGCCTGGTGATCGCACTGCTGCTGGGGGAAAGGATTCCCGGGATAAAATGGGTGGCAGCCGTGATGCTCCTTGGATTTATCGCTTATGGATTAAGTATTAATTTCTATATCATGGCCCAGAAAGAGCTGGGGGCAGCCAAAACAAGTGCGTATTATTCGATCGCTCCTTTTCTTGGCGTGGCGTTCAGCATGATCCTTCTGGGAGAGAGACCGGCCATCAGATTCTATGTGGCACTTGTGATCATGACGGTAAGTACGGTACTGATGGTAAGAGATACCATTGAACTGCAGCACAACCATGAACACACGCATACCCATAGCCATGTGCACAGTCACGGGGCGGTTACCCATGTGCATGTACATACCCATGTGCACAGCCATTCCCACATTCATGGCACAGACAATGGAAACCATGAACATATGCATTGTGATCTGGAAAACCATGATCACACGCATGAGACCGAAGAATAGAACCGAGGAATGGAACCGAGTATCAGAATGTCCGATGCTTGTAATTCTCCCATTCCGGCAGAGGGATGCCTGTTTCGAGGGAAGACTGAATATCGGTATAGTAGGCAAGTTTTCGCTTTACATGCTCCAGATCCTTCTCCAGATCCCGGATCTGAGCGATGACCTGTTCTTTATGATTGTCAAGCAGTTCCACAATACTGTCGATGTACTGTGTCTCGTTTTCCTCATATCGGTAAAGCTGCTGAAGCTGTGAGATGGACATACCGGTCCGTTTAAAGCAGCACAGAGAGCGCAGCCGGTTTACATGCATATCATAGTAAATGCGCTGATTGCCGGCGGTGCGTCCGACGTTTGTAAGGATGCCGGCATCCTCATAATATCGCAGTGTAGAAGCCGGAAGATGAAACATTTCAGACAGTTCCCGGATGGTGTAGGTATTCATGATAGATACTCCTTTCCTGATATTTCCTTTCATTCAAGTGTGCCTTGGTGTACCTGCTGCTGTTCACATGTCATTACTATTCACAGGTCAGCCAATTCGTGGGTTTTAGCATTTTGCTCTTGACTTCAAGTATACTTGAAGTATTATACTTTGTAAAGAATGAAAACAGTAACGAAAAACAATACAACCTGTTGTAAAACAGGGAGGTTATTGTTACAAAAAACACCTCGAACTGGCTGACGTGTGAATAGTAACAGGTTGTTTCATGAAGATTGGAGGAAGCATCATGTATAAAGCAAATGAAAAACGTTACGAAACGATGGAATACAACCGCTGCGGAAAAAGCGGTCTGAAGCTGCCGATGGTTTCGCTGGGATTCTGGCACAATTTTGGCACTCATGGAGATTATGAAAATATGAAAGCCATGTGCTTTACAGCTTTTGACAATGGCATCACCCATTTTGACCTGGCGAATAATTACGGGCCGGAGCCGGGAAGTGCCGAGGAGAACCTGGGAAGGATCCTGAAGGAAGAGATGCAGGCATATCGCGATGAGCTGCTCATCAGCACGAAGGCGGGGTATCTGATGTGGGACGGTCCTTACGGGGACTGGGGCAGTAAAAAGTATCTGATCGCAAGCCTCGATCAGAGTCTTACGCGTCTGGGACTGGATTATGTGGATATTTTTTATCATCACCGCATGGATCCGAACACACCGCTGGAGGAGACTATGGAGACGCTGGCCCAGATCGTCAGGAGCGGAAAGGCACTCTATGCGGGAATCTCCAATTACGATGGAGAGCATATGAAACAGGCAGCGAAGATCCTGAAGGAGCTGCACTGTCCGTTTGTCATTAATCAGAACCGCTATTCGATGTTTGATCGTGCCATTGAGAAAAACGGACTGAAGAAAGCAGCAGCGGAAGAAGGAAAGGGTCTGATTTGCTTCAGCCCTCTGGCCCAGGGACTGCTGACAGACAGATATCTGCACGGGATACCGGAGGACAGCCGTATCCGGACAGACGGAAGGTTTTTAAAGGAAAGCCAGATCACAGAAGAACGTCTGGAACAGATCCGCGCACTGAACCGGATCGCGCAGGAGCGTGGGCAGAGTCTGGCACAGATGGCGCTGCGATGGGTATTAAAGGATGATGATGTTACCAGCGTGCTGATCGGAGCATCGAAACCGGAGCAGATCCTGGATAACCTGAAGGTGGTGGGAAGTGCACCATTTACAAAAGAAGAGCTTGATGCGATTGAAAAAATTCTACAAGGATGACAAAAAAATACAGCCGGTAAATAAACCGGTTGTATTTTTTTGTAACAGGAAGTATACTATGGAGTGAAGTTTTATGGAGAGCACCAAGGATATGGTGTATATTCACTTAGTGATTGCCAAAAGGGAAGCAGTGGGGAGTATTCCGTATGTCTGCTTTACACTGGCAGAGGAGATACACGGGAAATGTGTATGGGAAACAGAAGACAAGGGGTTACTGGTCCTGGAGTGAACAGTAACGAAGAGGTTCCGTCAGGAAACGGAGCCGGGATTTGTTGAAAAAGGAGAGTTTTATGGGTAAATATTTTGGTACAGATGGATTCCGGGGAGAAGCAAATGTTAATCTGACAGTGGAGCATGCTTTTAAGGTAGGCAGATTCCTGGGATGGTATTATGGAAGAGATCACAAGGCAAAGATCGTGATCGGAAAAGATACGAGAAGAAGCAGCTATATGTTTGAGTATTCTCTGGTAGCTGGTCTGACGGCTTCAGGGGCAGATGCCTATCTGCTTCATGTAACGACCACACCGAGTGTTTCTTATGTCGTACGTACCGAAGGCTTTGACTGCGGAATCATGATTTCTGCCAGCCACAATCCGTTTTATGATAACGGCATCAAGGTGATCAACGGAATGGGATACAAGCTGGAAGCTGAAGTTGAGGAAAAGATCGAGGAGTACCTTGACGGGAAGATCGGGGAGCTGCCGCTGGCAACAAAAGGCGATATCGGACGCACCGTGGACTTTGTGGCAGGAAGAAACCGTTATATCGGATACCTGATTTCCCTGGCAACCAGATCCTTCAAGAATATGAAGATCGGTCTGGACTGCTCCAACGGAAGTGCTTCTTCCATTGCAAAGAGTGTCTTCGATGCACTGGGAGCCAAAACCTATGTGATCAACAATGAGCCGAACGGTACCAATATTAACACAAACTGTGGTTCCACACACATCGGAGTGCTGCAGCAGTATGTAAAGGACAACCAGTTGAATGTGGGCTTCGCATTTGATGGAGATGCAGACCGCTGTATCGCAGTGGATGAAAATGGAAACGTAGTAGACGGGGACCTGATTCTTTACATCTGCGGAAAGTATCTGAAGGAGGAAGGCAGATTAAATAACAATACCATCGTTACCACGATCATGTCCAACCTGGGACTTTACAAGGCATGTGACAAAGCCGGGATCAATTATGAGAAGACGGCGGTGGGCGACAAGTATGTATACGAGAACATGATGGAAAATGGGCACTGTCTGGGTGGAGAGCAGTCCGGACATATCATTTTCAGTAAGCATGCCACCACCGGAGACGGTATCCTTACCTCCCTGATGGTCATGGAAGTGATTATGGAGAAGAAGCAGAGCCTGGCAACGCTGGCATCAGAAGTCCGCATTTATCCGCAGCTTCTGAAAAATGTGCGTGTGGCGGATAAAAAGACAGCACGCGAGAACCCGGCAGTGATCGAGGCGGTGGACAATGTGACAAAGGCACTGGGAGATGAGGGGCGTATTCTCGTAAGAGAGAGCGGCACAGAGCCGGTCATCCGCGTAATGGTAGAGGCTGCAGAGGATGCACTCTGCGAAAAATACGTAAATCAGGTTATCGATGTGATGCATGAACAGGGATTAGTGACAGAATGATAACATGACAGAAGCTGTCCTTCCTTTCTTAAGCATAGAGGGGAGGCAGCTTTTTGTTTCTGATACAGTACGATGTTGGAGTCAAAAGCATTTGACCAAAGGATGCCTTCGGATTTTTCATGCAAGAATGAAAATCATGACCTTTTGATCCTAGTATATGAACCCCCGGGGAGGATAGTAACCGGGGTTGGAAAACAGAGGTGGGTCTGACCACTTTATATTTATAGAAAAGAGGAGCTTATGATAGAATTTAAAAGACCGGAGCTGGAGGATAAGGAACTGATTGAAAGCTATCTGCACAGACAGCATTCCAGAAGCTGTGAGTTTACTTTCGCGAACACCTATCTCTGGTCCAGACATTACCATGTACAGTTTGCTGTCATTGAGGACATGCTGGTATACAAAGCCTGCGGTGAGGAGCCGGGATTTTCGTTTCCACTGGGGGAGGAAAAGAACGTAAAGAGGGCTATGGAAGCGATCCATCAGTACTGTTCCGAACAGGGAGTGAACTATCATTATCATCTGGTGACAAAGGAACAGTTCGAGGTCATGGACAGGCTTTATCCGGGGAAATTCGAAATAGAATATAACAGAGATGCGGCGGATTATGTGTATGAAAGAGAGAAGCTGGCAAATCTTTCGGGGAAAAAGTATCATGGAAAGAAAAATCATGTGAATAAATTTGTGAGAATGTTTCCCGACTGGGCCTATGAGTCGATCAATGATGATAATAAAGAAGAGTGCTTTCAGATGGCGCTCAAATGGCGCAGGGAGAATGGATGTGAGGATGATCCGGAGAAAAATGCCGAAATGTGTGTGACCGCCAATTATCTGCGTCTCTTTGATGAGCTTGGGATGAGAGGCGGACTTCTGCGTGCCGGAGGGAGGATTGTGGCATTTTCCATCGGTGAGCCGCTGAATGAGGATACGATGGTCGTCCATATCGAGAAGGCCTTTGCAGATGTTCCGGGTGCATATACGATGATCAATCAGCAGTTTGTCCTTCACGAAACAGAAGGGTTTACCTATATCAACAGGGAGGAAGATACCGGTGCTGAGGGGCTTCGAAAGGCAAAGCTCTCCTATCATCCGGTATTTCTGGTAGAAAAAGGAATCGTGAGATGGAAAGAAGAACGAGAGGGGGAGTCGATATGAAAGCATGGGAGAAAAATATCAGAACCGTGGTTCCCTATGTGCCGGGTGAACAGCCGAACCAGATGGGAATGATCAAATTAAATACAAATGAAAATCCTTATCCTCCTGCACCCGGTGTGGCCAAAGCTCTGCGGGATATGGATGCGGATCTGCTGAGGCGTTATCCGGATCCGACAGCGGATGCGCTGGTGGATTGTCTGGCACAGCGGTATCATCTGGAGAAGGAACAGGTGTTTGTCGGCGTAGGATCGGATGATGTGCTGGCGATGTGTTTTATGACCTTTTTTAATTCCGCCAGACCGGTCCTTTTTCCGGATATTACCTATTCCTTCTACGATGTATGGGCGGATGTGTTCCGTATTCCGTATGAGTGCCAGCCGTTAAATAAGGATTTTGAAATCGTGAAGGAGGATTATTACAAACCAAATGGCGGTGTGATCTTCCCGAATCCCAATGCCCCTATCGGTGTATGCATGGAACTGGAGGCGATCGAGGATATCATCCTTCACAATCAGGATGTCGTTGTCATTGTGGATGAGGCCTATATTGACTTTGGAGGCAGATCTGCACGGGAGCTGATCGACAGGTATGAGAATCTGCTGGTTGTGCAGACCTTTTCCAAATCACGTTCCATGGCGGGTATGCGAGTAGGCTATGCCATGGGAAATAAGAATCTGATCAAGTATCTCAATGATGTGAAATATTCGTTTAATTCCTATACGATGAATGCACCTGCCCTGGCGGCAGCGGCTGAGGCGGTAAAGGATGAGGCGTATTTTCAGGAAACAACAGCGAAGATCATTGCCACCAGGGAAAGAGTGAAGCAGGAGTTAAGGGAACTGGGCTTTCAGTTTCCGGATTCCATGGCCAACTTTTTGTTTATTACGCATCCCGAATTTGCGGCAAGAGAGCTGTTTGAGGCGTTAAAGATCAAGAAAATCTATGTACGCTATTTTAATAAGCCAAGGATCGACAACTACCTGCGGGTAACCATCGGGACCGATGAGGAGATGGACCGGCTTTTGGGATTCCTGAGAAAATACATGAAAAAATAGTGGATTTTGTAGGAGGAAAGATGGAAGCATATACCAGCTTTGCCAGAGTGTATGATACCTTCATGGATAACGTACCCTATGAAGAGTGGAGTGAATATGTGGCCGGGATCCTTCGGGAGTACGGGATCACAGATGGACTGCTTCTGGACCTGGGCTGCGGAACCGGGAGCCTGACAGAGCTTCTGGCAGAAAAAGGATATGATATGATCGGCGTGGATTGTTCAGAGGAGATGCTGGAGATCGCCATGGAAAAGAAGGAGGCATCCGGGCGGGATATTCTGTATCTGCTTCAGGATATGCGTGAGTTTGAGCTGTATGGCACGGTGCGAGGGATCGTGAGCATCTGTGATTCCATGAATTATCTGATGACAGAGGAGGATCTTCTGGAGGTGTTCCGTCTGGTCAATAATTATCTGGATCCGGGCGGGATCTTCATTTTTGATCTGAATACCCTGTACAAGTACCGGGTGCTGCTGGGAGATGCGACGATTGCGGAGAACAGAGAGGAATGCAGCTTTATCTGGGAGAATACCTGGTATGAGGAAGAGCAGGTCAACGAGTATGATCTGACGATTTTTGAAAGAGAAGAGGATGGACGGTTCCGGAAATATGAGGAAACGCATTTTCAGAAAGCATATTCTGTTGAACGGATAATAGAACTGATAAAGGCGGCAGGTATGGAGTTTCTGGCAGTCTACGACGCATTTACAAAGGATGCGCCGGGGCCGGAAAGTGAAAGAATCTATTTTGTTGCCAGAGAGAAAGGAAAGAAAGCGATATGTCAGACTACATTGTAAGAGCGACTGCAGCGGACAGTCAGATCCGGGCCTTTGCGGCTACGACCAGAGAGATGGTGGAGTTTGCGCGTGGCGCCCACAATACCAGCCCGGTGGCAACGGCAGCCCTGGGCAGGCTTTTGACGGCTGGTGCGATGATGGGAACCATGATGAAGGGAGAGAAGGACGTGCTCACGCTCCAGATCAAGGGGAGCGGGCCGATCGGTGGAATTACAGTGACGGCAGACAGCCTGGGCCGTGCAAAGGGATATGTGAACAATCCGAACGTTCTTCTTCCTGCGAATGAGAAGGGAAAACTGGATGTTGCCGGTGCCGTGGGTCCCGGAATGCTCAGTGTGATCAAGGATATGGGACTGAAGGAGCCTTATGTGGGCCAGACGGTATTGCAGACCAGTGAGATCGCAGAAGACCTGACGTATTATTTTGCCACCTCGGAGCAGGTTCCGTCTTCTGTGGGGCTTGGCGTGCTTATGTCACATGAGAATACGGTGAAGCAGGCCGGCGGGTTTATCATCCAGCTGATGCCGTTTACAGATGATAAGGTCATTGATGCACTGGAGAAGAAGCTGGCAGAGATTACATCGGTCACATCCATGCTGGATGCGGGAATGACACCTGAGCAGATTCTGGATCACATCCTGGGAGAGTTTGGCCTGGAGATCAATGATACCGTGCCGACACAGTTCTACTGTAACTGCAGTAAGGAACGGGTGGAGAAGGCGCTGGTGAGCATCGGTCGTAAGGAACTGAAGGATTTGATCGAGGAAGGCAGACCGGTGACCCTGAACTGCCATTTCTGCAATACGGATTATACATTTTCTGTGGATGATCTGAAGAGAATATTAAAGCAGAGCAAATGACAGGCTTTGTGGCGGGGAAAATGACCAGAAGAAGCACAGACAAATTACGATTACCGGTTGTGAGTTAAAATAACGGAGGGATAGGCAATGTTTGATGGATTTGTTAAGGTGGCGGCGGTGACTCCGAAGATCAGGGTCGCTGACTGTATCCATAATGCGGCGGTTATCTGCAAAGGAATGGATGAGGCTGTGGAAAAGGGTGCGAAGATCGTGGTGTTTCCGGAGCTTTGCCTGACAGGATACACCTGTGAGGATCTGTTCTGGCAGGAGCTGCTGATCGAGGAAGCGAAGCATGCGCTGCATCAGATCATTTTTCACTCCAGGGAAAAGGATGCCCTTATTTTTGTGGGTCTCCCCTGGGAAAAGGACGGGAAGCTTTATAATGTGGCGGCAGCTGTATGCGGGGGACATCTGCTGGGACTGGTTCCCAAGCATTCCCTCCCGAATTATAAGGAATTCTACGAGGCAAGGCATTTTGAGCCGGGTCGCCGAAAGGTGGAGTGGGTGAACTATGAGGGATGCCCGGTTCCTCTTGGCATGAATCAGCTCTTTGTATGTAAGGAAATGGAAGGGCTGACGGTGGCAGCGGAGATCTGTGAGGATCTGTGGGCACCGGCACCGCCAAGCATCAGCCACGCACTGGCGGGAGCTTCCGTGATCGTCAACCTGTCGGCCAGTGATGAGATTACCGGAAAGGACCGCTACCGGGAGTCACTGGTGACGGGTCAGTCGGCAAGGCTGGTGTGCGGGTATCTCTATGCCAGCGCGGGGGAAGGAGAGTCTTCCACAGACCTGGTCTTCGGCGGTCACAATCTGATCGCAGAAAACGGTACTCTGCTGAAGCAGTCCAGGCGCTTTGCCAATGAAATGATCTTCGGGGATATCGATGTAAAGCGTCTGCGTTCCGAACGGAGGAAAATGACAACATTTTCCGTCAGGGGTCAGGAGGAATATGAGAAAATCGCATTCCATCTGGAGATGACAGAGACCAGGCTTGAACGTTTCATCGATCCTGCGCCCTTTGTTCCCGATGGCAGGCAGGACAGGGAAAGACGGTGCGAGGAAATCCTGATGATCCAGGCACTGGGACTGAAAAAACGGCTGGAGCATACGGAATGTAAGAGTGCAGTTGTAGGAATCTCAGGCGGTCTGGACTCTACACTGGCACTGCTGGTGACGGCGAAGGCATTTGATATGCTGGAGATACCCAGAGAATGCATAACGGCTGTGACGATGCCGTGCTTCGGAACGACAGACCGCACCTATACCAATGCCTGTGAGCTGACAAGAACCCTGGGCGCCACACTGCGGGAGGTGGATATCCGGGAGGCAGTAAATACCCATTTCCGTGATATCGGTCACGATCCGGATAAGCATGATGTGACCTATGAGAACAGCCAGGCGAGAGAGAGAACTCAGATTCTGATGGATATCGCCAATCAGACAGGCGGACTGGTGATCGGGACAGGGGATATGTCAGAGCTGGCACTGGGATGGGCTACCTACAACGGAGATCACATGTCCATGTATGGAGTCAATGCGTCCGTACCCAAGACGCTGGTGCGTCATCTGGTACGTTATTATGCGGATACCTGTGAAAGTGAGAAGCTGAAAGAGATTCTTCTGGACGTACTGGATACGCCGGTGAGCCCGGAGCTTTTGCCGCCGAAGGATGGTGAGATCTCTCAGAAGACGGAGGATCTGGTAGGGCCTTATGAGCTGCATGACTTTTTCCTTTATTATGTGCTGCGTTTCGGATTTGCACCGCGCAAGATCTTCAGGCTCGCAGGATATGCGTTTGCAGGTGTTTATGACCATGAAACCATTCTGAAATGGCTGAAGAAGTTTTACTGGAGATTTTTTGCACAGCAGTTTAAGAGATCCTGTCTGCCCGACGGACCAAAGGTGGGATCCGTGGCCGTTTCTCCGAGAGGAGATCTGAGGATGCCGAGTGATGCCTGCGTAAGGCTCTGGCAGAAGGATCTGAACGGTCTTATGTAGCTGAGAAGCAGCGAAGGAGGTGTTGCTATGAATATCAATCCAATGAAACTGATGCAGATGCGCAATGCCTGGAGCCAGTTTATGGTCCGGCATCCGAAGCTGCCAGGATATTTTCAGGCGGTGTCACAGAAGGCACTGAAGGAGGGAACCGTTATGGAAATCAGCATAAAGACACCGGACGGAGAGACACTCGCGTCCAATATCCGGCTGACAGCTGAAGATATCGCACTGATGGCAGAGACGAAGGAGATGTTCGGAGAGAATATGCGGTAACAGATGAGTCTGGATCTGCCGTTCTGAGCAGTTCCAGGATGCGTATTTGCCCGATTTGTTTTTTACAGGAGACAGCCGTGGATACAGATTTTATCGGAATGTGATGGTGCTGTATCTGCGACTGTCTTTTTGAATCGCAAAAGGAAAGCCCGGGAGAGGCAGTTTTGCGAATGGTCTCTGAACAGTTACGGTATGTTTAATCGGACACAATATCACCTTCGGCAGTCCTGAGTGCGGATCTGACTGCCTCTAAAAGTATCTGAGAGGTATAGCGGCTGTCTTCGGAATAAGTGATTCCTTCGGTAGACTGTTTTTCACAAATCTGTGCCGCAAGTTCATCCAGTGCCGGCTGTACCAGAGGGTACATGGTGGTTACGGTCTCGCTTAAGTTTACCAGACGGATGGAATTGATATGGTCGCTGTCTACAGTGACTTCCACATCCAGGGCATGGTTGTTTAGGGTGATCGGAGTCGTATAGACACCGGGAATGTATCGTGCCTGAGAGACGGAAGAACTGTCAGGACCCTTTGACGGGAGAGTATCAGGGGAAGAGGCAGGCCTGGGACGGAACATAACGATCATCAGGATCACCAGGACGATTCCAAGAGCGATAAAGATGCCGGTGTATATCAGCTCCCTCATACGAAATACCATGATTTTAGTTTTTGAACCCATTTGCAGTCCTCCTAACAATTAGATTTCTATATTCTATTTCAGGAGGGGAACAGATATGCATACTGCATCGTCTCTGTGCATGAGCAAAAGGAAAGTCTCGTAGAGGTGAGAGCCCTGCATGAGCAAAAGGAAAGCCTCGTAGAGGCGATTTTGCGAATGGACTCTGAATAGTTATATATATGGTAAGAATTTGCAGAAGAAATCCGGAAGTTTCATTGCAAAAGTACAGAAATAATGATATGATGAGACATAAGTGTAACGGGCTGGAAGGCAGGAAACAGGAAGGTTTATATTCGGTAATGAACTGCTGACGGCGGGAATAGAATTAAGAGACATTCGGAGGAGAAAAGGGGAATGGATAAGAGAGAACTGGATGATGAACTGCTGGAGCGTGACCGGGAGATCAGACGCCGCAGGGAACAGAAGAAGAGACTTCGGCGCAGGCAGATGATCCTGAATGCGGTGGGGTGCGCAGTGGTACTGGCAATGATCGTGGGGCTTACGACGCTTGCTACCAATCTGCTGGTGAAGGATGGAAAGCCAAAGAAGAAGACGGAGACAGAGTCGGAAAGTATGGCAGTGGAGACAGAGACGGAGGACAGGAATGCGAAGATCCTGGAGGAGGCGGCACTGCTGGCAGCCGGGTATGATTATGATGCGGCGATTGAGAAGATCAAATCAGTGAGCGGCTACGAACTGGATGAACAGATGACTGCCGCTGTTATGAAGTATACGACAGAGAAGGCAGCCTGTGTGGCAGTGGATGTAGATACGGTACCGCACATTTTCTACCATTCACTGGTCAATGATCCGTCCATTGCATTTAGTGCTTCGGTTCTGGGGCAGTCCCAGGCGGATGGTATGAATGCCTGGATGACAACCGTTGATGAATTTGACAAGATCACCCAGAAGATGTATGACAACGGGTATGTTTTTGTACGGCTGCGCGACCTGGTGGTTGAAACGAAGGATGCGAATGGAAATGTGACCTTTACCAGAAATGAGAATCTGATGCTGCCTCCGGGAAAGAAGCCGGTAGTGCTTTCCGTGGATGACCTGAGCTACTATCATTCTTATGAGAAGGCAAGCTATCCTGACAAGCTGGTTCTGGATGCGAACGGAGATGTCAAGTGCCATTATGTGAAGCCGGATGGAACAGAGGCAGTGGGAGATTTTGACGTGGTTCCCAGACTTAATTCCTTCCTGGAGAAGCATCCGGACGGCGCATACCGCGGTGCAAGGGGCATGATCGCTCTGACAGGATACAACGGTGTGCTGGGATACCGGACGGATGTGGCATACAAGACGGGGGAGAACCTGTCGGAGGATCAGAGCGCATGGCTTACGGCAAATCCGGGCTTTGACTGGGATCGTGAGGTTTCGGAGGCGACGAAGGTAGCAAATGCCGTCAAGGAGTCCGGGTGGGAATTTGCCAGCCATACCTGGGGGCATCTAAGTGTCACCAACAAGACAGTGGATGAACTGAAAACTGACAACGACAAATGGGTAAACACAGTACAGAACATTGTAGGACCTACGGACATTATCATCTTTGCACATGGAAACGATATCGGAGACTGGCACGATTACAGTGCGGATAATGAGAAGTTTAATTTCTATAAGAGTGCGGGCTACAATTTCTTCTGCAATGTAGATGGCTCCGTTCCCTACTGGGTACAGATCCGTGAGAATTATGTCCGCCAGGGGCGCATCAACCTGGACGGTTATATGCTGTACCGGGCCAGCCAGGGACAGACAGATGTGATCAACGATATGTTTGATGCAAAAGAAGTGTTTGACAGCAGCAGACCGACGCCGGTGACGGCAAACGGGATGTATTAAAGAAAGATTCCTCATCGGCTTTTAGACGGTGGGGAATCTTTCTTTATCACAAAACCTCCGGCGGATGCGCACTCGTGTGTTTGGAAGATGTCAGCAGAGCAAACTACGCCCGACGCGCAAAGTGTGCAAGCATAGACTCATATGCTTCCTTTGTGTGAAGCGGAGGATTTTCATAACATGGCGAACATCAGATAAGGATCTTATTTCACAGTCATATGCTGGCTCAGATAGCTGTTGTGATAAAAACCTGAGAAAGTAACATCCTCCCCGAACCATTCAGGCGGAACGAAAGCCTTCGCTTCTTCTTCAGAAGCAAACTCTACCTCCGCGAGCGTCAGCGGTGCCAGAGGTTCCTGGAAAATATCCAGTTCAATGGTCAGATGGTCGCCAAACGGGATCAGATATCTCTTTTTAGAGATCAGGTTTCCGTCAACCTTTGTGCGAAGATGTTCATAGGAAGCCGCTGTCAGCGGAAGATTGTATTCCTCCCGTACCATCATCCCCTTTGATTTGTAGGTAAGGTAGTATTCTTCATCCTGCCTGCGGATGCGGACTACCGGGGCAGTACAGAGATAACCCTGCTCGATCAGGTGAAACGGATACTGCTCCAGATGATCGGGCAGCCTTTTGATTAAAAATTTTCTTTCAATTTCCATGGAGTCCTCCTCTATTATAATAAAACCCTTCGCGGAATGCATATGTGAGTGTTTGAAAAGTGCCGGCAGAACCGACGTAAGGCTCATTGGTCGGGCAACTCATTATCATTGTACAACAGAAGAAACTGAAACGGCAAGTCTGATTTGCTTTTTCAGGCATTGTCGGTTAAAATGTAAGTAACCGTTCAGTGTCCCGGTTCTGTGTGTCCAGCAGGTAACCATCCAGTTCTATAAAACGGTGGTGTGTTTGAAAATGGGAGATATAGTCTGGGAACAGTATCGCAGATTTTGAAAGTATTTTTCTTCTGATAGCTATAACAGCGGTTTTGTGGTATACTATATAGGTAAAGAAAATATGGACTTAGCGGAAAAAGAAAGCAGGAGTGATACCATATGTTAGTAAGAGCAGACAAAAAATGGGATTATGCAATTGGAATGATAAAAGTAGACGGACTGGAGCCTACAGAAGATATGAAAAAACTTATTGAGAAAGAGAAAAAAGGCGAAATTTCTATGGAAGAAGTACGTAAAGCTTTGGACCGAAAATACAAGATGAAGGAATAATGAAATGAAAGATCCTTATTTATATCCAAATTCTGAAGTGCTGAAGAATCTTGCAGGCATTCAGGATGCAGAAGAATTAAAGAATATGGAGGCAGATTATACCCTGCTCCGTCTTTCAGAGATTGCAGAAGATGATTCGCCGAAAAGGTTCGATTTCCAAACACTCTGCGGACTTCATTACCGGATTTTTCAGGATGTGTATGAATGGGCTGGAAAACCGAGAGTAATCAATATTGAAAAAGCTGAAGCAGTGCTTGGTGAAATATCGGTTGTCTATTCGGATTGCTTTGATATCGCAAAGGATGCAGGAAGAATTTTAAAAAGTGCAAACAGTTTCGTTTGGAAACAGGCTTCTTTTGAAGATGTTGTTATAACATTCACTAATTTTATGGCGGAGCTGTGGAAAGTACATCCTTTTCGGGAGGGCAACACACGTACTGTAGTAACGTTCTGTTCTATGTTTATAGAAGCACAGGACCTGTATATTGAAAGCGATCTGTTCAAAGATAATGCTGCTTACATGAGAAATGCACTGGTAGCGGCAAATGCGGTTTTTGATGACCTTGGAGACTTAAGAAAGCCAGAGTATTTATACCGGATTGTTCAGGATGCTTTAGAGCGTGGACAGGAAATGAAAGATCGTGCAGCCAAAACAATTCGAGAAAGTGGATTTGCCGATACGGAAGAAAGAATCAGGCAGATCATCTTGTGGAACAGGAAAGAAAAACGAGAGCACTTACCGGAAGAAATCAAAGAAAAGATAACTCATTTGGAAAAAGAAAAATAAAAAATATGGTAACTAACCACTGGACGTGTCTGAATGCAGGTGCGTCCTTTTTCTAGTATAACCCACATTAAATACCTTACTGTTTCGATGAGGATGCTTTTTCGAGAGTGCAGGTGTAAAAACGCAGGCGTAGCGGGCTACGCTGAGGCTTTTACACCTGTGCTATCGGGAAAGCAGACCAGCGAAACATAAGGTTATTTGGTGCGGGTTATACTAGTGTGCCGAGCATGGCATTAATCTTACTGGTGAAAGTCCAGTCACGGGTATTTAAGGTGGGTAAGGCTGCGAGACAAACCAAAGCCCAAATGGTAAACGTAAACCGAAGTTGTAAATCAAGAGGTTGTGGAACGAAAGATAGGATAAAAGATGGAGCTGGTCTGCTCAATTCCTTATACTATAGAAGAGAGACATGCGGCAAGTCTGATTTGCTTTTTCTGATATTGTCAGTTACAATGTAAGTAACTGTTCAGAACCACGAGTTTTAACCAGGAGGTGTTAAGATGTACCGTTTACTGATCGTAGAGGATGATCATGGAATAGCAGAAGCAATCAGGGAACAGGCAGCTATGTGGGAACTGGAAGCCTGTACAGTTCAGAATTTCCGAAATGTCATGTCTGAGTTTGCTGCATTTGATCCTCATATTGTGCTGCTTGATATTGTGTTGCCTTTCTTTAACGGCTATCACTGGTGCAATGAGATCAGGAAGGTATCAAAGGTACCGATCATCTTTATTTCTTCTGCATCGGATAACATGAATATCATTATGGCCATGAATATGGGCGGCGATGATTTTATAGCGAAACCATTTGACCAGAGTGTTCTGATGGCGAAGATCCAGGCTATGCTGCGCAGAACGTATGACTTTGCTGCAGCAGTCCCTGTACTGGAGCATCGGGGTGCTTTACTGAATACCGGTGACGGCACGCTGACTTACAGAGATGAAAAGATTTCCCTTTCCAAAAATGAATTCCGCATTCTGATGATACTGATGGAAAGCAAAGGGAAGGTTGTCAGCCGTGAAAGGCTGATGGAGCAGCTCTGGGAATCGGAGAGCTTTGTAGATGAGAATACTCTGTCTGTCAATGTCAACCGCCTGCGGAAACGTCTGGACGGCGCAGGACTTGAAAACTTTATTACCACCAGATTTGGTGTGGGTTATCTCATTGAGAACTGAGGTGGCGGTTATGAACTTGTTTTTACTGTATGTAAAGCAGAGGTGGAGAGGAATCGCAGCCGGTTTTCTATTCTGCCTGATTTTTGGAGTTGTTTTTGCCCTGTATCATCTGCCTGTGAGGGCGGTTGTTTATCCAGCATTGCTCTGTACAGTTCTTGGAATGATGATGTTTGCCGGAGATTTCAGGCGCATAAAGCGTAAACATGAGCTTCTGATGAGTATTCATGATCTGGCAGATATCATGACAGGAACCTTTCCAATGGTGGATGGAATCGAGGACAGGGACTATCAGCAGATGATCCGTCTGCTCAGCGAGGAACATAACAGATTCCGCACGGTGACCGGTCAGAAATATTCGGATATGATCGATTATTATACCGTATGGGCACATCAGATCAAGACACCGATCGCATCCATGCGGCTGCAGCTGCAAAATGAAGATTCCTCTCTTTCGCGCAGGCTTTCCGCTGACCTGTTCCGTGTCGAGCAGTATGTGGAAATGGTATTGACATTCCTCAGGCTGGACTCCGATAGCAGTGACTATCTGATCAGGGAATATGATCTGGATGCCATTATCCGGTCAGCTGTTAAAAAATTTGCCGGTGAGTTTATAGGTAGAAAGCTGAAACTGGTGTATGAGCCGGTGAATGCAAAAGTTATCACCGATGAAAAATGGCTTTCGTTTGTGGTGGAACAGGTGTTTTCCAATGCTCTCAAATACACATACGCAGGCAGTATCACGATTACTCTTGAGCCGGAAAAGAAGCTCTGCATCCGGGATACCGGTATTGGAATCGCACCGGAGGATCTGCCCCGGGTTTTCGAAAACGGGTATACTGGCTGTAATGGAAGAAGTGATAAAAAGGCAAGTGGCATCGGTCTGTACCTCTGCAAACGCATCTGCACAAACCTTGGGCATAAGATCACTGCCGGATCCGTGGTCGATGAAGGGACTGTCATTTGCATTGACCTTTCGCAGAGAACATTGGAGGCAGAGTAATTGTGCAAGACGTTTTGTGCTCCTGAATCATTTTTTTACGGACTGTGCTGTAAGTGCATAAACATGCTGAATCGTTATGTAAGTTCTTACAATACTGTTAGATTTATGGGGAGATTTGTAAGCCGATTCGATGGCGGATCAAATCTTCCTTTTGCTATACTTAAGGCAGTTACAAGGACAGTTACAAGAACATCAGCTGCATGGGCGGATCGTCCGTGGAAGCGGCTGTATCTGTGATCTGCTGTCCGGAAACACAGACTCTGAAGGAGGATTTTTGATATGAGTATTTTGGAGGTAAGCGGAGTACAGAAAATATATACGCCCCGCTTTGGCGGGAACAAGGTGGAGGCGCTGAAGAATGTTTCTTTTCGCGTGGAAGAGGGCGAGTATGTTGCGATCATGGGTGAGTCAGGTTCCGGTAAGACGACACTGCTGAACATTCTGGCAGCACTGGACAGACCGACTTCCGGATCGGTCATTCTCGACGGAAAGGATCTCTCAATGATCAAAGAGTCACAGGTGGCAGAGTTCCGGCGCGACAACCTTGGCTTTGTATTTCAGGAGTTTAATCTTCTGGACACCTTCACCTTGGAGGATAATATTTATCTGCCGCTGGTGCTTGCAGGCAGATCTTATCAGGAAATGAATGCCCGTCTGCAGCCGGTGGCATCGCAGCTTGGCATTATGGAGCTTTTGAAGAAATATCCCTATGAGGTCTCAGGTGGTCAGAAGCAGCGTGCAGCTGTGGCACGGGCACTGATTACAAATCCGAAGCTGATCCTGGCGGATGAGCCGACGGGGGCGCTCGACTCCAGGGCGACGGATGAACTGCTTCGGCTGTTTGCAAAGATCAACCGGGCAGGGCAGACGGTTCTGATGGTGACACATTCCGTCAAGGCGGCCAGTCATGCGGGACGTGTACTGTTTATTAAGGACGGTGAGGTGTTCCATCAGATCTACCGTGGAAATCATACAAATGAGCAGCTGTATCAGATGATATCCGATACACTCACAATGCTTGCGACAGGTGGTGACAGAAAATGAGAAATGGCTTTTATCCGAAACTGGCATGGGAGGGTATCCGAAAAAACAGGCGCCTGTACATCCCGTATATTCTCACAGGAAGCGTTATGGTGATGATGTACTACATCCTGAGCTTTCTGGTGGAATCCCCGTCACTGTCAACAATACCGGGCGGCTCGGTGCTGAAGAGCATGTTTCCTCTTGGATGCATAGTCATCGTCATTTTCTCCCTGCTCTTCCTGTTCTATACAAATTCCTTCCTGATCCGTCAGAGATACCGGGAATTTGGCCTGTACAATATCCTTGGCATGGATAAGAGGAATATCAGCAGGATCATGGTATGGGAATGTCTGTTTGTGGCGCTGATTTCCATCGCATCCGGTCTTGCGGCGGGGATCGCATTTTCAAAAGCGGCAGAGCTTGTCCTGCTGAACATGTTAAATATGGATGTCAGTTTTGACCTGAGTATCGGTATGGTATCTCTTCGACAGACACCGTTGATTTTTGCGGGGATTCATCTGCTTTTGCTCTGCAATGCGCTGATCCGGGTAAGGCGTTCCAGACCGCTGGAATTGCTGCAGAGCAGCAGAGTCGGCGAGCGGATCCCCAAAAGGAACTGGGTCTACGCACTCCTCGGAGTGATTCTTCTGGGGGCGGCCTACTATCTGGCGGTCAGTATCCGGGAACCCCTTGCTGCTTTGAGTGCTTTCTTCATTGCTGTGATCCTGGTGATCGCAGCGACCTATCTGCTCTTTGTGTCGGGGTCGGTGGTGTTTTGCAGATTACTTCAGAAGAATAAAAGGTATTATTATCAACCAAATCACTTTGTTTCGGTTTCCTCGATGGTTTACCGTATGAAGAGGAATGGCGCGGGACTGGCATCGATCTGTATTCTTCTTACCATGGTGCTGGTTATGATATCCTCGACAGCCAGCCTGTACTTTGGTGAAGAGGATACTCTCCGCACCAGATATCCTTACGGAGTGAACATTACGGTCACTTTTGACGGGGAAGAGGGAATCCGTGATGAAAGTATTGCTGTCCTTCAAGACAACATCAAAGAGTACGCCGGTGAAGAAGAAGAACTGAAAGGAGTCCGTTTCTTCGAGATTCCCGGTCTGTTCACAGACAGGGGGATCACGATCCAGATGGATACATCCATCGATTTTACCCTTTCCACCTATGATCATGTGGGATATCTGTCGCTTCTTTCCCTGAAAGATTATAATAACATCATGGGGACAGAGGAAGTACTGGCTGATGATGAGTGCCTGCTGTACTGTAACCGGCTGGAGTACACATGGGATACTTTCACAATGGAATACGGAGACCCGTACAGGGTAAAAGAGACACTTACGAAATTTATTGATGACGGGGAAGCCAGTGCTATGGTCATACCAACCGTATATCTTGTTGTCAACGATCCTCATTCTTTTGTTGAGCCGGTCCGTTCGATGAAAAACAGTATCGGTGAGCCGATGATGACGTATGACTGGCGCTGCGGATTTGATCTGGATGATCCGGAAAAAGAAATCGCAGCCGGGAAGGAAATCATGGAATGGTTCCACCAGTTTCATAAAAAAGAACCCGGCATCCGCTCCTATTCTGTTCAGAGCAGGGAGGCACAGCGGGAGAGTTTTCTGGAATTGTATGGAAGTCTCTTCTTTCTCGGGATCATGCTCAGCATTGTATTTCTGCTTGCAGCAGTGCTGATCATCTATTATAAGCAGATTTCGGAGGGATATGAGGATCAGTCACGATTTGAGATCATGCAGAAGGTCGGTATGACCAGGAGGGATATCCGCAGGAGTATCAATTCCCAGATGCTGACTGTATTCTTCCTGCCGCTGGTTTTTGCAGGCATTCACTTTTGCTTTGCCTTTCCATTCCTCTGGAAGATGCTGATGCTGTTCGGACTGAACAATATGTGGTTTATCGTCATGGTCATGGGCATCTGTTATGTGCTTTTTGGAATCTTCTATGCCGTGGTATATAAGATTACCTCCAACTCCTACTATTCGATAGTCAGTGGAGCGAAGGAGAAATAAGATCCAAAAAAAGAGGCGGTTTTGTGAATGGAATCCACAAAATCGCCTCTTTTTGACATTTCCTGTGCGAATGTATGGCTTACGCCAGATAGATGTATTAAGCTGGCCCCTGCTAGCAGCTCTCTGCGGCAGCTACTTATTCATCTGCAGGATTCGGAGCAGTTGCCAGATCACGATAATAGGGACAAATATCCTCATAATGTCCGTCTTTCATGCGGAATCCTCCGGGGATTGTTCCGAGAGGAACGAATCCGAGACGCTCATACAGATGCCTCGCATGAATATTTGTTGCTACTACCGCATTAAACTGCAGGATCCGGAAACCATGCTGCCAACCCTGCTCCATACAGTCCAGAACCAGCTTTTCACCAATGTGCAGACCCCTGCTTTCTGATCGCACCGCATAGCTTGCATTGCAGATATGGCCGCAGCGCCCGACATTGTTCGGATGCAGGATGTAGAGCCCCAGAATCTTACCGGTCCCGGCATCCAGGGCAACGGCACTGTACGTCTGGGACGCAAAAAAATCTTTCCCGGTTTCCTGCGTCAAAGACGTTTCCTGCGGGAAAGCAATGCCTTCTTCCACAACTTCATTCCATATTTGAATCATATCAGGCAGATCGCCTTCCTCATATCCACGTACAATAATACCCATATTTTCCTGCCATTTCTGAAAAAGCTGTACAGACTGCTGTATTTACGATCCTTATCACTGTTTCGTGCATTCACGGTCACATACAGAAACGATTTACAATTGCCTGTGCAATAAATTCTTTCTTGATTTCTGTGTATACATTACCACAAAATGAGATTTTTTTCAAGACTTGTAATGAAATGTGGCTGACCATATAATCACTGAGTTACAGTTCACACCGTGAGTAACACAAGTAAGGAAGAGAGAACAATTCAGCAGACCTGTGCATTTCCTGCACAGTAACAGGGAGGAGACATTGCGATGAATGATGATCTTATGATGATTTTCATGGAACAGAAGCAGATGGATGCTGTAAAAAAGACGAATGAATATGTACAGCAGTTCGGGTTATCCCTGACGGAGAGTGATATTCAGGAACTCATGGCCAGACGCAGAGAATGTCTGACGGAACAACAGAGAATAGAATTCGGAGAGGGGATCCTTGATAAAATCATCTTTGCATTTTGTGACTCGGACTTTATAGATCAGGAAAATTATGCAGAAACCCTGGCAGAGCTGCAGAATATTTTCTATTTATCAAATGTGTCGTAAAACCCCTAGCTTTAGCTATGGGGATATAAGACACG
>UQCM01000016.1 GCA_900539525.1 uncultured Blautia sp. | reverse complement strand
TTAGTCGGAGTTAGCAGTTAGTTCGGCGGAATGTTGCCCCGGTTTGCGTGTAACAGATGCTGTCTCACACGCGTCCTGCGTAATTCATCTTCTTACAACTCCCTCTGCATCCAGAAGGAATACAGTATCTTCTCTTTCACCCTTGCCCCGGTCAGCCGCTCCAGCGCCCTGGCATAGTAGTCCAGCTGGATGCCGTACCTCTCCAGCAGTCTCCCCTCCTGCCCCAGCCGGACGTAATCGGTCTTGTAGTCTACCAGCACGATTTCTCCATCCTCGTAGAACCATGCATCGATGATTCCCTGTATGAGCACCAGATCATCTGTGGTCCAGCAGTCCCGGATCTCGTCTGCATCTACCCCCAGTACGAAGGGCTGCTCTCTGTAAAGCTGCCCCTGAAGGGCCGCCTTTTTCATTCTTGTGCCGACCGGTGATTTGAGGAAACGGAGGATTCTTGGCACTTCGATGACACGTGTCTCTTCTTCTGTGAATTTACCCTGTGCACACAGGTTTCGGAGCTGTTCTTTTACAGATTGGGCATCCGCGTCCATCCGGTAGTCCAGGTTTTCCATAAATTTGTGGTAGATCGTTCCTTTTGCCGCACCCTTTACCTCCTGTGTCTCCTGAAGGAATTCCGGTATCAGCGGCACAACCTCCGGCTCTGCAAAGACAGCATACTCTTCCTCTGTGTCGCAGGTCTGCTTCATGCTCTTGAGTTCGGATACTGTCATTTTACCGTAAATATCCATGCTGTCCTTCCACGCATATTCCGCGCCGAAGGCTGCCTGCAGATGGTTTTTCATGGTTTCACTGTAGATCCGGTCCACATCCCAGTGGAGCAGGGCGTCTTTTTCCCATTTCGCAGTGATCTGGTGAATGGTTTCCTCAGCAGCCAGATCTCCGATCTGAGAGACATGGATCCGGTAGCGTGCCGTTACCTTTCTGACGGGGATCCCGTTTTCCCCGATGCCCTGCTCTTTCAGGAGCTTCTTTCCTGCCGGATGGGACAGGATGGCCGGCATGACCCAGTCGAGATAGGAGGAGGCAGCGGAAAGGCTGCCAAAACTCAGTGTTTCTTTCCCGCTCTCTGCTGACTGGCACCATTTTTTCAACTTGCTCTCCAGCTTTACGGAACCGGTGAGGATCAGTTTTTCTTTTGCCCGGGTCATTGCCACATAGAGTACACGCAGCTCTTCACCCAGATTTTCATTTGCGATCTGGCGCTGTATCATTTTCTTGTACAGGGTCGGCGTTTTTGTTCGAAGTACCGGGTCGATCGCATCGCAGCCGATGCCGTAGTCCGGATGCAGAGCCAGCTTTCCACGACTGTCCTGCTGGTTGAAGCTTTTGTTCATGCCTGATACAAATACGACGGGAAATTCCAGGCCTTTACTTTTGTGGATACTCATAATGCGCACGGTGTTTTCTTCCTCGCCGAGAATATTGGCCTCTCCATAGTCCACATCGTATTTTTTCAGCTGCTCGATATACCGGATAAAGTTGAACAGTCCGCGGTAGCTGGTACTCTCATAGGCCATCGCCTTTTCGGAAAGCATATCAAGGTTTGCCTTTCTCTGTTCTCCGCCCGGCATGGCCTGCGCATAGTCGCCGTACCCCGTTCTGTCCAGGACGTACCATAAGAGATCGTGCATCGTGGTATAGGGCACCCGTCTGCGGAAGTCCTCCAGCATCCGGTAGAATTCATTTAGTTTTTGTACAAGCTCTCTGTCTTCCCCTTCTCTGCAGTACTGCCTGCATGCCTCCGGGAAGGATTTTTCCGGTTCCAGGCTTCTGATCCTGGCAAGATCTGCATCCGTAAGTCCCACGATCGGAGAATGCAGCACAGCCGCCAGCGGAATATCCTGTCCGGGATTGTCGATGATCTTCAGAAGAGCCAGTACCGTCTGGATCTCTGTCGCCTGGAAATAGCCGGACTGAGAGCCTGTGTAGGCCGGAATCCCCATATCTGTCAGTATTTCTGCCGCCGTATCCGCCCAGTCAGAGACGGTCCGCAGCAGGATCACGATGTCTCTGTATTCCACCGGGCGGTACTTACCGGTCACTTTATCGATCACCTGCGCGCTCTTTATCAATTCCCGGATCTGTTTTCCGATCATGCGGAATTCCAGCTCTACCGCTGTTTCACCGGATTCTTCGATCGCTTCCGTTTCCGTGCCCAGATCCAGCAGAAGCACTTCGGTATCCATGCTTCCCTCCACCGGCTCTTCCGGAAAGTCTGCTCCCGGGTAGAGGGCAGCCGCGTCATCGTAGCAGACATTCCCCAGATTTCTGGTCATGATCTGACGGAAAATATCATTTACGCCCTCGAGCACCTGCGCCCGGCTGCGGAAGTTCTTATGCAGCTCTACCTTTTGCTTCAGAGAATCTTCAATCGAATAGGAGGCGTATTTTTCCATAAAAAGCTCCGGTCTCGCAAGCCGGAAACGGTAGATACTCTGTTTGACATCACCGACCATGAATACATTGTTTTTTCCCTGTTTCTGTCTGGAAACGCTGGTCAGGATCGCTTCCTGTACCAGATTGCTGTCCTGGTACTCATCGATCATAATCTCATGGAAGCCTTCAGCAAGCTGTATGGCGGCATCTGTCGGTACCATCTGTCCATCTTCCTCTTTCATAAGGATCTTCAGTGCCAGATGTTCCAGATCACCAAAATCCAGAAGGTTTTTTTCTCTCTTTTTTGCAATAAATCGTTCATGAAAGGCGCAGGTAAGTCCTGTCAGGACCTCCATCTGATCTTTGCTGTCTCTGATATCCTTCGCCATTGCCGCAGGAGACTTGTAAAAATACTGATCCTGTATGGATTTCAGACATTTTTTTACCAGCTCCCGAAGCTCCTTGACCTGTTCCTTTTTCCCGTCCGAAACCAGCGGATCTTTTTTGGCTGACAATCTGGCGAAGGTTCCGATTCCTGCAAATCCATCCCGGCACTCCAGGTAATTCCGGGATGCCTGGATCTTTCTGATTTTACACAGATCATCCTCAAGTGCATCCTGATACATATAAGGGCCATCTGCTTCTTCCGTCAGTTTTATGGTCTTTTCCGTATTGTTTCTGCATTCTTCAAGAAGCAGGCGGATCGTTTCCATCAAAGGCGCCTGCCAGGGCGCATCGGAAAGCATCTGTTCATTTTCAATCTCATATGCCCGTGCGCACTCTCTGAGCCACTTAACAGGCCATGGATGGCTCATGGAAAAATCATAAAGTGTCAGGATCATGCTCTCCAGATCCTTATCATTCTTCCCGGGTGCGTAGCATTCTACAAATTTCCGGCATTTTTCGCGAAGCTCTTCCTCATCCCCTCCGGATATTTTCGCATACAGATCCTCGATCAGATCCTTTACCACATCTTTTCTGAGAAGCTTCATCTCCCCTTCATCCCCCAGACGGAAATTCGGGTCGAGATCTATGGTATGAAAATAATTCCGGATAACGGAAAGGCAGAAGCTGTGAATGGTCGTGATCTGTGCATGGTGAACCAGGGTCAGCTGTTTCTGCAGGTGCACATTGTCCGGGCAGGCTTCTACCTTTTTCTCTATTGCCTGACGGATCCTCTCCTTCATCTCACCGGCGGCTGCATTGGTAAAGGTCACCACCAGAAGATGATCGATATCCACCGGAGAGTTTTGATCGCTGATCATGGTAATGATGCGCTCTACCAGTACTGCTGTTTTTCCCGAACCGGCCGCCGCAGATACCAGAATATTTCTGTTTCTCAGATCAATGACCTGCCTCTGTTCCTCCGTCCATGTTACTGCTGCCATCTCTCCCGTTCACCTCCTCCATTTTCGTCCAGATATCCTCCGGCTTATACTCCCGGAGACGATGATAATCTGTCCCCGGTATTTTTCTGTCAAATCCGCAGACCTCCCGGAACTCACAGTAGTCACAGGCCGTACGGTTCTTTCGTTCATAGGGGTGTGCCGCCGTCTCCCCCGCCAGGATTCTTTTCCCGATCTCTTTCATCTTCCCGTTTACAAATCTGGAAAGCTCTTCAAAATGCTTTCTGTCCGCGGTGGCGGAATATCTGGAAAATCCGTCCTTTGTACAGGAAACGGGGATGACATCCGATGTCTTTTTCCTGCTGTAGTCCAGTTCTCTGTCCATACTTTTGATAATCTCTTTGTCACCGTTCACCAGTCCGCAAAGCTTCAGCTTTTTCAGGATCTCTCCATTGACCTCCTCCGGTGTCCGTTCCCCGTCTGCCTCCAGCATGGGATCCTGCATCCGATAATAGAAGATTCCGGCCGGCACGATATCCCTGTCCGGATAGATGCGCTTTTCCAGCTCCATGGCGGCATTTAAGTAAACCACCAGCTGAAGCTGAAGGCCATAGTAAAGTGCCACCATATCAAATTCTGTGTTTCCTGATTTATAATCAACCACTTTCACATAGACCTGCTCATCCTTCTCACAGATATCGATCCTGTCGATGCGCCCGCGAAGCCGCATCTTCTCCTCCTGCGTCAATGCGATATTCACGGCCTCCAGATTCTCCACTCTTGAAAAGCTTACCTCATAACCGGACGGAACGAAAGCCCCTGCCCGAAGCTGCTCGCACAGTGCCCACACCGTTCGCTGCATGATACGCTTCATACGTTCGATCACATAGACGTTTCTGGCACTGCTCAAAAGAACATCGCCGCCGGATTCCTTTACGGCCTGCTCAACGCATTCCTCTGTCCACTGCTTTCTGACATCCTCCGGCAGGTCAAACCAGGTATAGGTACCGGCCGCCACCTTATTGGAAAACATTTCAAGCACCCTGTGAAAAAGATTCCCCATATCCACAGGCTGAAAGGTATACTCCTCCCTCGGGTTCAGCCGAAGTCCGTAGATCAGGAAATGAGAAAATGCACAGGCTGCAAAACGTTCCAGCCGGCTGACGCTGTTTTCCAGTACGCTGCCATAAAGCGCTCTTGCGATCTCACGACCCAGCCCTTTTTCATCCCTTACAAGAAAGGCCGCTTCAGCCAGACGGTGCAGACGCTCTCTGTATGCATCGCTCTGCTCATACCAGGTGTACAGCTGTGCCCAGTCATCTTCTGCTTTTTGGCTCTGCATTTCCCTGAGCCCGTGGATCAGGTAGCGCATCCCGCTTTCCGGTGTGACGATTTTTTCCCTGGAGGACACCTCCCTGTCTTCATCGATGATACGGATATGACGGTACATGGCCGCGATCCGGCCGATGAGATAGGACGGGCGCATCGCCCCTCCATCTGCCTTTGTCTTGCTGTAGGAAAGACAGAGGCGCTCACGGGGCTTCGTCAGATTCTGATAGAGATAAAATCTCTGGGTATATCTGTTCTCCCGCGCTCCCGGTGCGAGCTCCACACCGCACCCGCTCAGAGACTCCCTGTCCGGCTCAGAAAGAATCCCTGCCTTCTCAGAGGCTTTGGGCACCCAACCGTCATTAAGACCCAGGAAAATCAGTGCACGGATATCCTTCAGTCTGGTCCTTTCGATATCTCCCACCGTCACACGGTCAGCCGTAGGCGGAATGATCCCCACCTTTGCCTCCTCAAATCCTGACTCCAGGATCTCCGTGTATTCTTTCAATGTCAAGGGCTCATCACCCAGAAGCTTTACCACCTTCTCCAGCAGATCGATCACGATCCGGTAGATCTGGCTGTATTCCTTTGCCGCCTCCAGGTTTCCCTCCTCCACAAACTGCTTTTCATAAATGGCCAGCTGCTCCTGGACTTCGTGGAATACAATGAGGCGGTACAAAGCCTCTGTTTTTGCCCGGCCGTCTGTCTTTCGATCCCTGATCGCCGCCAGAAACGGCAGAAGCGGTTCCATGATCTGTTTCCGGATCTCATTACACTGTGTGACCTGTTCCTCATCCATCGTCCGGGTTCTTCCCGTCCAGTCCTTTTTCCAGGCACTGATTCCTCTTTTCCCGGAAGCGATCACATAGTTTTCCAGCAGATCCAGCTCTTCCTCCCCGACATGGCAAAGCCCTGTGCGCAGATACCGGAACACGCTTTCATAGCTGAAGTTCTGCGCTGCCATCTCCAGAGCCGCCCGGATAAATTCGATAAACGGATTCATGAGAATCGTTTTTGTCTCATCAATAAAGTACGGGATCCCGTATTCCTCAAAGATGCGCCGCACATAATTTCCATACGATGCCAGATCTCCGGTGATGATCGCAATATCCTGATAGCGGTATTCCTCTTCCCGGATCAGCTTCAGGATCTCTCGGGCTGCATAGTGCACCTCCTCGGCTGCATTTTTTGCTGCATGAATGGATATGGCATCCTGCTCTTTTTCGTAGACTGCCCGGTCATGGCGCAGCAGATGACGCTCCAGAAATCCCAGAGCCGGCGCATTCCGAAATCTCGGGCATGCCTTCTCACCCAGAAGCACAGGATCCAGAATCTCTGTTCCGGTTTCCTCTGCCAGCTTCCTGATGCTGCGGATCGTCTTCTTACTCAGATAGAAGAGCTCGTGCATATCGCCCTGCTTCCATGGATTTTCCTTTGTATCCAGCGTAATGGTTACGGTGATGCTGCGCGAAAGCTTCATCAGTTCCCGGAGAAACTTCTGCTGCACCGGCGTAAATCCGGTAAATCCATCCAGCAAAATGGTGCTTCCCTTCAGGAGCTGTGACCGGTCCGCCACCTCGCAGAGCACACCCAGGATTTCCTCGGATGTGATATATTTCTGCTGCAGCTTCTCCCTGAATGCCTGATAGAGTACCCGGATATCCTGCAGCTTGTATGAAAGCCCCGGCTTATGTTCGGTATAGCGGATCATCCAATCGAGCTGCTCCGGCGTGACATCATACTGAGTGAGCTCGGAGATGACGGATTTCATTTCTGTGATATAGCCGATTTTTTTCAGATTTCCCTTTAAAACCTTCAGATCCTGCTGCTGCTCGATGGCAACCTTGCGAAGCAGCAGATTCTTTCCTGTCTCCTCCAGAACAGTATGTCTGTCCGCTCCCGTTTCCTCGAACACATGATAGGCGAGGCGCTGAAAGCTCAAAACGTCAATATTCAGGATTCCCCTTTGCGGATGCAGGCTCACCAGCTCCTTCTGTGTCTGCATAGTGAACTGCTCCGGAACGATGACCAGAAACTTCTGCCGGGGATGCAGAATGGATTCTTCAATGATCTTCTGATATGCATAACGGGACTTTCCGCTTCCGGAATTCCCGAGAATAAATTGCAGCGGCATACTTTTCCTCTTTTCTAAAACGCTTCCATTAGCTTTTATCATCCTAAAGAAACTGTTCAGAACACATTCGCAAAATCGCCTCTGCGAGGCTTTCCTCTTGCTCATGCAGGGATCTGAACAGTTATATTCTAAACGATAATGAGTGGAAAAGCAACGGATCACTTCCGCTAAAACCCCTGGTATGATTCACCGAAACAGTACGGTATTTAGGATGAATCATACTAGTATAGCGTCTCCACCGGGGCGCGCACTACCGTCCCGTCCATGGCATTGATGGTAAGGAAGCTCTGATGCGGGGAAGTGATGCTGCTCCATTCTCCGTCGATTCCCTTCTCCTCGCTTCCCGGCCAGAAAACAGACTGGGTTCCCATGAAATCCCATACCGGTATCAGCATGCCTTCCTTTTCTGTAGATGTATCCGGCACCCACATATAGCCCAGTTTGATATCCCTGATGCGGATGATCTTCTGTGGTGCTTCTCTGATATCCGCCTCAGACTCACTCCGGTTTATGAGCATCGCCTCCTCCTGAAAAACATTCAGGATTTCAGAAAACGGCAGCAGAAACACATATTCATCGGACATGTCATAGATTTTCGTCGGATTCTTCCATACGATCTGCGCCAGTCCTTCATCGTCATAAGCCACACGAAACACTTCCGAATAATCCTGCTGCTCCTCATCATAAACAGAGCGGTAATCTGTATAGGTCACGGGTACCCCCTCGATCACATGCGTATAGATCAGCTCACCGGCATACTGATATCCGTTCAGAGTTTCCTGATAAATACCGCAATCCCTGTATGCCGCCACCTGCATTCCGTCAAGCCCCAGGTTTCTGACCAGAGCATCTCCCTTCTGCTCCATTTCCTCTCTGGACGTTTTCAGCTTCCGTCCGTCTGCTCCTTTTGCACTCTGCTCTGCATCCTCCTCTATGGACATGGTATTCCCCACTGCTGCTTCTACGTCTCCTGCTTCCTCCACATCATAGAGTTCTGCATCGGTGCTTTCTGCCATATCCGGGCTGTATATCTTCCACAGCCCCCCTGTTTCATACTCTCCCTTCACCAGAGCCATACAGACCATCCGGTAATCCGGTATCCAGTTATTATTCAGCAGAAAATTATAATCCTTTCCCTGAAGGGTCACCCCTCCCCAGATCAGGTTGGCATTATTCAGGCGGTCTCTTTCATCATCATGAAAATAACGCTCCGCCTCACTCCTGTTATAGGAAACTTTCAGATCCACATTTTCTGTCTCAAAGCTCTCCGGTGCCTGCTCCTGCCGGGTATACCAGTACTCCAGTTCCTGTTTCCAGAACTCTTCGTCCCATCCGTATTCTTCTGCCCGCTCATATTCCTCATCCATCGCATCCTGATATTTCCTGATGATCTCACTGATTTCATCCTTCGTCTGCCAGGTCCCCTGCTCCCGCTGTTCCTGTGTATAGACCCTCCTCCAGACGGAATTCCCCTCCAGCAGATTTTTCTGAAGGTTATCCATATCCTTCTGATGAAAGACCCTGGTCTCTGTTTTCTTCAGACGGATTCCATCCACCTCCGGTACGGTCACATCGGCATGAACGACGATCCGGCTCTGTGACTGTTCATCCGTCAGCTCCAGATCACAGGTCTTTGGCGCCTCTACCTGCTGCAGCACATCCCCCGCCACATTCTCATCTACCATCTTCGCCCCTGCAATCGCACTTTTCGGGGTTACGATCGCCACATCGGTCGTGGGCTGGCACCCGCAGAGAAATACTGCCATACCCAGAACGCACAGCCTGCCCGGTTTTCTTCTCTTCATGATCCATTCCCCTTCCAGCCATCAAAAACCACGCTGACGGATGTTCCGTCATCCAGCCAGCTCTCAATCTCCAGGTGTCCGTGATGCAGTGCGGCAATCTGCTTGCACAGAGCAAGCCCCAGACCGATCCCTCCTGCCTTGCGGCTTCTGGATTTATCTACCATATAAAATGCTTCCGTGATCTTCGGAATCTCCTCCGGCGGGATTCCCTTTCCCCAGTCCCGGACCGTGATCCTGTCATGCATCGCCAGCACATCGATGGTGTCCCCCTCTCTGGAAGCCTTGATCGCATTATCGATCAGATTCACCAGCAGGCTCTCCATCAGATCCACGTCCATGGGAATCCTGCCCATGGTACATGTCATGATCAGCTGCATCCCCTGCTCCTGCACATGATACTTTTCCAGCTCTGCTACTCTGTTTAACAGCTCCTGCACCTCGAACTCCTCAAAATGAACACTTTCATTGTTATAGAGTCCGATCAGATGCATCATTTTTCCGGAAAGTCTCTCGAGACGCTTACATTCGGAATTAATGTACTCCAGTGCCTTCCTCTGCTGCTGCTCACTGATCTTCACATGAAGCAGCGTATCCGAATATCCGATGATCGATGTCATAGGCGTCTTCAGTTCATGTGTCAGGCTTCCCAGGAGCTGCTTTCTGCGTTCGGATACCTCCTCGAGCTCCTCCACCTGGCGCTCCACCTGATCTGCCATCTTATTAAACGCCTCTGCCACCCGTCCCACCTCATCATTTTTCCGCACCCTCACACGCCGTCCCAGATCTCCCGCGCTGATCGATGCTGCCGTCCATTGCAGCTCATTTAGCGGGCGGAGCAGATGCCTGGTCACCCAGAAAATAATATTGATCGTGACAGCTGTCACACCTGCATAGATTGCCAGCAGCAGCCAGAGCTGATGCATGATATCCCCGTAGATCTTCGAAATATCTCTCACCAGAACAAGATCATACACTCCGCTGCCGGAAGCGGAAAACTGCTTCCCCATGATCAGGATATACTCCCGTCCCCTTCTCTGAATGATATAGGCCACCTGCCTGACCGACCATTCGGGCATGGCCTCCTGATGGGTGACATCATAATTCGTCAGATTACTGGCAAGCTCCCCGTTCCGGAACAGCATATAGTCCGAGCCGCCATATTTACGCAGCGCATATTTTAAAAATGACTTGTTCGCCTCATCTCCGAACTCCTGTGGAGCATTATTTCGTATCTCCTGTTCCATGGCATAGGTCGTACTGGTGACCTGTCTCTGGTAATTTGAGATCGTCTGACTGATATTATAGTTTGCCGTCTGATAGACCACCGTCCCGCCGAAGATCCCCGTAGCAAACAGAATCGCAACTACCACAAGCATCGAAAGCTTTTTCCACAGTTTCATACCCTACCTCATCCGTCTTCCAGACGGTAACCGATCTTTGGAATCGTTTTTATCACCTCTGACAGTCCCAGTTTCTTTCTCAACTGGCCGATATGTACATCGATCGTTCTGGTTTCCCCCAGAAAATCACTGCCCCAGACCTGGTTTAAGAGCTGTTCTCTGGTAAAAGCCACATTTTTATTCTTTGCCAGGAGAACCAGAAGATCATACTCCAGAGGTTTCAGATTGACTGTTACCCCGTTTTTCGTAACCTGGTGCCTGGAAAGCTGGATCATCACATCTCCGATTTCGATCACATCCCTTTGCTTTCCTGTCCGTTCCAGAACTTTTTCCACACGCACCAGAAGCTCCAGGATCTCAAAGGGCTTCACAATATAATCCTCCGCCCCCGCCCGCAGGCCTCTGATCTTCGAGCCGACGTCTGCCTTTGCCGTCAGATAGATCACCGGGATCCCGTTTGCTTTCATGAGATCCATCAGTTCAAATCCATCCCTGCCCGGCAGCATGATATCCAGAAGAGCCAGATCAAAAGGACCTGCCTGGCAGATTTCCTCCTCCACTTTATCCCCATCAAAAACAGGCAGGACCTCATAGCCTGCCACCGTTAAATTCATACATATTAAATCTGATATTGCCGTATCGTCTTCGATTACAAGTATTTTATTTTTCAATACAGTCACTCTCCCCTCTCGAGGATTTCAATTCCTGATACAGCCGTGAGATGGGAAGTCCTACCACATTGTTATAGTCTCCTTCGATCTTCCGGATATAGACTGCGGCACGCCCCTGGATCCCGTAGGCTCCCGCCTTATCAAGGGGTTCTCCCGTAGCAATATACTCTCTGATCTCCTGTTTGGTCATAGGATACATATGCACATCCGTTTTCTCAGAAAAGACATGGCTCTTTTGTAATTCCTCTTCCTTCGTGATCAATGCCACGCCGGTATACACCTGATGCGTTCTCCCCTGAAGCATGGAGAGCATGGAAAATGCCTCCTCAGCATCCCGGGGCTTGCCCAGTATCTTCCCGTCCACCGTCACAATGGTATCCGCTCCGATAATGAGGGCCTCCGTCTCAGAAGCGGCCACCGCACACGCTTTTACAAGTGCCAGTTCCTTCACGATCTTATCCGGCTCTTTTTCTGTAATGATCTCGTCAGCATCACTCACCTTCACTTCAAATGAGAATCCCGCCTGTGTCAAAAGCTCCCGCCTTCTCGGAGATGCGGAAGCAAGAATCATCTTTCTCATGCTGTTCATCCTCGCTCTTTCCTGATAGAAATTCTAAAAAGAAATCGGGGCCAGAAGTATTTTGTCCCCAACATCATTCTAATCGCCGGCTTCAAAACTGTCAACTCTTCAGAGTCCATTCGCAAAATCGCCTCTGCGAGGCTTTCCTTTTGCTCATGTAGGGCTCTCGCCATATAGATTTATAAAGAAGGAATGATCTTCTGTCATACTCCCGGATTCCGAGCCGGACAAATTCCGCATCAGCCGGACACTTACAGGAAATACTGCCGTATTTCTGCCTTGTCTCATTTCCTTTTCCCAGGACAAGCAGCACCGTTTTTTCCGGCATCTCCCGGATCGCCTGCAGGATCGCCTGCCCCCGGTCCTCGATATAGGTATAAGGGCAGCCTACCACTTCCAGATAATTCCCGATTTCCTCCGCAATATCTGCCGGTGACTCACGGCCCGGATCATCCGCCGTCAGATATACCTTTTCTGAAAACAGACCTGCGATCAGTCCCAGATCTCTCCTGCGGTTCAGCGCCTTTCCTCCCGGACATCCGAAAACCGTCCGGATCCGCCAGCCGGGATACTCCGTCATCACAGAATCAAACAATCTCTCAAAGCTCAGACGGTTGTGCGCGAAATCCACAATGGCATGAAGCTTTCCGTCTGCGCTGGCAAACTCCTCCATTCTTCCTGACACCCTTGTCTTCTCCAGTCCCTCGACCATATAGTCTGCCGGAATCCCCATGGCATAGGCCGCTGCGATAGCTGCAAGTGCATTCTCCACATTGAACATGCCATGCATATCCAGTGTAAAATGCTGTTCAAAATCTTTACACACGGCATCAAACGAGATTTTTCCGTTTTTTATGCAGATATTCTTCCCGAGGATATCCGGTCTCCCCTTTGTACCGAAGGTAATCACCTTCCCGGACATCCTCGCAGCAGCCAGTATCCTCTCTGCATAATCGGAATCCAGATTTACACACGCTGTCTTTGTCTGCTTAAAAAGAGACAGCTTTGCACTAAAATAATCCTCGAAATCCTCATGCTCCGCCGGACTGATATGATCTTCTGATATATTTAAAAATACTCCCACGTCAAACCTGATCTTCCTCACACGCTGATACTTCAGCGCCTGACTGGATACCTCCAGAGTCATATGATGAATGCCCGTATCTGCCGCATTCCTGAAATGGCGGAAAAGCTCCATGGATTCCGGTGTAGTAAGCTTTGACTCCTCACAGGATACCCCGTCATACGTCTCTATCGTAGAAATCATACCGGAAGCTCTTTCTCCTGCAGCTTTCAGATAAGCATCCAGGATCCCCCGGATATAATAAACGGTCGTGGTCTTTCCCTTCGTCCCCGTCACCCCCGTAAGCAGCAGCTGCTCATCCGGCTGTCTGTAAAAGACCTTTGCCAGCACCGGCATGGCTTTGCGCATACTGGAAACCAGAATGCATGGAACCTCCCTTCCGGTCTCGTAATACTGTTCACTGACATATGCCACGGCACCCTTTTCCAGTGCCTCCTCCAGATACTCCTTCTTGAAGGCGGCACCTTTACACAGAAACAGCGTATCCTCCCCGACATCTCCCGAAGCATACGTCATCTGCCGGATGATACGCTCTTCACATCCATATAGACAATCAGATACTACCAGCCCCTCTTTTCTCAGCAGCTCCAGATACTGTTTGATCGTTTCCATAATTATCCCCCTGTCCATCTGTTTTATCACTGCTATCCATTTTGCGTCCAGCAACACGCTTCGCGATGCGACTGTCCACGACAGCTGTTCTCAGAAACATCTGCCATACAGATGATCTCCTCCTTAAAAACAGTATAACCGGACAGGCTTTCCAAAAGAAACAGAGGTTTGTAAATATGTTGTAAACGACTGCTGAAGATTTTCTTATGTGGGTTCTAGCTACGCTGAGGATTTTTGACCTGTGCAATCGGAGAAGCAGACAAGTGATGGGTGTAGTTATTCTAGATCTCCCGATACAGCTTACGGTACAGCGGCCAGTTCCTGTCCTGCCGTGTGGGGAATTGTTTCCGGAATGTCTCCGTATTTTCCGGAATCTCTGTAACGATCAGCCCTTCCTCCTCCCGGAAACCGGTCATATTTGCCCCGTCGGGGGAAAAGACACAGCTGTCACCCGTATAGATGAGCTTCTCCTGCTCTTTGCAGCAGTTGACACCTGCCAGATAGGCCTGACATTCAATCGCACGTGCCTGCAGCAGACACTTCCAGTGCTCTCTCCTGCTGCCCGGCCAGTTCGCAGCTACCACGATCAGGTCGCACTGTTCCGCCAGTACCTGAAAAAGCTCTGGAAAACGCAGGTCATAGCAGATCAGCGTTCCGATGCGCAGCTTTCCTGTAGAAAATACAGATAGCCCATGACCCGCCTCAAAGTACTGATCCTCCTTCGAATAGCTGAATGGATGGATTTTTACATAATCGCTCAGAATATTTCCACAGTTATCCACAACGGTATAATGATTTCGCGCCTTATCCACAGTTTTTTCCACCCAGCCAAATCCGACGGCGATCCCGTGCTTCTGGGCCAGCTCCCTGACAGTCTCCACCGTTTCCCGGACACTCTCCGCTGTCCGCCCCGTATTCATGGAAAATCCGGTAAAGCTCATTTCCGGAAAGAACACAAGGCCGGCACCCGCTTTCCCGGCATCCGCCAGATAGCGGTCCGCCCTCTTCAGATTCTGTTCCTTCTCCTCCCACACGATACGATTCTGACACAATGCAATTTTCACAGTCACTCGCTCCTTTCTGTTCTTCCGTTCACCGGCTTCCATAATTTCTCCGTGCTATGCAGTCTTTTCTCAGGCGACCGCTCTTTCTATGCTTCCGTTCAACGTCTTCCATTGATTTCTCATCGGCTTTCAATACTGCCGATATTCTTGATGAGCACGGAAATCGTGCCATCCGGATTGGTGATAAATTCAATGGTATCTTTATTATTGTAAGCCTCCATCGGTATCTTGATCTCAATTCCCGTATCCGTCATCAGATGCTGCTTTTCAAATTTCCTGGTAGTGGCCGGATTGTGCGGTTCTACCGGTGCATCCGTAATGTTCCACTTCTCCAGCTTTTCCTGCACTTCCTCTTTCATCTCCGTCTTATCCCTGAAAATGCGGTCAATAACGGTCGGTACATCCAGGCTCCCCTTTTCCTCCAGTTCCTGATTGATAATGCTTTTTGTCTCCATCCGGATCTCAAACTGTTCTGATTCCCCGAAATACTTCCTCTGGACATCTGCTACCGCCCGGTCCACGATCGCCAGCTTTGTCTTCGGTGACATTGATCCCCGGCACTTCAAAAACAGCGTAGAAAAATAATTGGTCTTCACCCCGTTGACCTCATACTTTTTCTCCAGCAGACGAATCGAAAAATCCTCAAGATCGATCAATGCCGCCTCCTGAAGCTTTTGCTTCTCACCCGGAAGGATCGCCTTATACATGATCACATCATTGTTGTTCCCCCATGGATCCGATTGGGTCCTGTGGGTATAACTGGTCTTGTAATTCATTTTCAGCAGCGCCAGATAAGGATGCTGCTCGACGGAATACAGCACGACCAGAAGATCCGCCGCCGGGATGGCAATGTTTGCATTCATGATCGCATACAGCTTTTCCGCAATCTGGCGGGATACCTCCACAAACTTCTCTGCATCCCATTCCATAAGCAGCGGATAGATTTCCGACTCCTCTCTGTCAAAGCTGCAGTTTTTTATCTCATCACTCCCTGCGATCCGGTGGATATGCCCCTTAAGGAAATCCCCGAAGTCCGACCCGTGATCCAGCTCAGCATCCGACAGAACCGGCATCCCGATGCTTGAATCCAGAATATGTATAATTGAACGTTCAATACGTATCTCTTCATGTTCCATGATCTTTCTCCTTTCTTGTAACTGTTCACTCCGTGACCAGTAACACGCTTCGCGATGCACAGATATGATGCATTTTGCATCCTATCGCGCTGCTACTCTCGGGTTTTTACGTGACTTCCGTTTTGCTACACTCACAGAAAACACCTCGAACTGGCTGACGTGTGGATAGTAACTATTATACTTCTTTTTCTTTTTTAAAAAAAGTGCTTGCATTTTGTTGCGTTGTATGCTAGTATATAACTCGGTCGTCACGACTGAACACTATGGCTCCTTGGTCAAGCGGTTAAGACATCGCCCTTTCACGGCGGTAACACGGGTTCGATTCCCGTAGGAGTCATTTCAAAAAAAATCTAATTTCTTCTTGACAAATCGGATTTTTTTTGATAAACTATAAAAGCTGTAAGGCGACATAGCCAAGTGGTAAGGCACGGGTCTGCAACACCCTTATCACCAGTTCAAATCTGGTTGTCGCCTCTTAAAAAAGCTCTTGATTATTCAAGAGCTTTTTTTCATGACATAGGAAAATCCTTGAATAAGTATCTGGTTACTTTCAATACACTAAGAGGGCATATCGACTCCCGTCTGATATGCCCTCATAACATAACAGTAACTATGCTGCTATCTGTTTTCTCTCTTCAACCTTTACCATCTCTCGTCTGCGAATCCCCGCAAAAATCGATCCGGCAATATTGTGCCATACACTGAAAATCGCTCCCGGCAGTGTTGCCAGCGGATTGGCTGCAAAGTTAGCCGTTGCCAGGGATACCGCAAGACCACTGTTCTGCATCCCCACCTCTATGGCGATTGCTGATGCTTTGTGATATTCGATATGCTGTACTTTCGCGATAAGAAGTCCCAGAAGCATTCCCAGCAGATTGTGCAGGATCACAACCCCCAGCACCAGCAGACCGCTGGTAATGACCTTTTCTTTGTTGCTTGCCACAATTCCGGAAATGATCATTACGATGGAGATAACCGAGATCAGCGGCAGGATCTCCTGGATACGTTCGATCTGCTTTCCAAACAGCCGATGGAGCAGAAGCCCCAGTAACACTGGAACCAGAATCACCTTTACCACAGAAAGAATCATTGCCATCAGTGACACCTCCACCCATGCACCTCCCAGCAGGTAAACAAGAACCGGTGTCGCGATCGGTGCCAGCAGGGTGGATACGATGGTCATTCCAACGGAAAGCGCCACATCACCGCCGGCAATATAGGTGATCACATTGCTGGCGGTTCCTCCCGGACAGCAGCCTACCAGAATCACTCCGATAGCCAGATCAGGACTTAAGCCAAGCAGGGTGGACAACAGCCATGCCGCTGCCGGCATCACCGTGTACTGCGCCAGGCATCCTGTAAGAATTTCCTTAGGTCTTGAAAACACCACTTTAAAATCTTCTGCCCGGATCGTCAGTCCCATGCCAAACATGGCAACACCGAGAAAAATCGATGTGTAGCCGGTTGCCCAGGAAAACCCTTCCGGTTTCAGGAAGGCCAGTCCTGAAAAGATCAGGATAATAATACTGATGTAACGTGTCAAAAAAGATGCGGCCGCTGCGATTTTTTTCATGGCGTCACCTCAAAACCAAAGTTATCGATCAACCTTGTCTTTCCGATGTAAACAGCCATTGCCACCAGCACATCCTTCTCAACCCTGTCAACCGGCTGCATGGTAAGTGCATCCACCACAGAAACATAGTCGATTCTCGCAAGGGGTTCTGCCTCGATCACCGCTCTCATTTCACGGAGCACTTCTTCACTCTGTATCCCCTTCCGGATCATCTCCTGCCCGCAAAGGACCGCACGGTTCAGACAGAGTGCAGCCTGCCGCTCCTGCGGATCCAGATAAGTATTCCGTGAGGACTTCGCCAGCCCGTCAGGTTCCCTAACGATCGGACATCCTACAATACGGATATTATAATTCAGATCCTGAACCATCTTTCTGATGATTGCCAGCTGTTGTGCATCCTTCTGCCCAAAGTAAGCATTATCGGGGGATACGATGTTGAACAGCTTTGATACGACGGTACAAACGCCCTTGAAATGAATCGGGCGTGTCTTACCGCACAGAGTCTCCGAAAGCAGATCGATGCTCACAAATGCATGTGGATCATGGTACATCTCCTCCGGCTCCGGGTGAAAGATCAGATCGGCCCCCAACTCTTCACACAGCCTGCTGTCGCGCTCAAAATCCCTGGGATATGCCTCCAGATCCTCATTCGGTCCAAACTGTGTCGGATTCACAAACACGGATACCACAACTCTGTCATTTTCTTCCCGGCACTTTTTGATCAGGCTTGCATGCCCCTCATGCAAATAGCCCATGGTCGGCACAAGCCCGATGGTAAGTCCCTGCTTTTTCCACTCTTTGACCTGCTCTCTCGTTTCAGAAATTGTTGTTAATACCTTCATTTCTTCTTCCTCATTTCTTATGGTTTTGAAGATAGCCTCTGTTCTGATTTCACTGTTATTCCATGTCTTCTAAGAAACCATGTTTCTCATAATTCGTAATACGGCTGATCTTATTCTCCTCGTCCACAAAAACAACGGAAGGTTTATGTTTCTTTGCTTCCTGCATATCATAATTTCCATATGCCATAATAATAATCTTATCACCGACGCTTACGCATCTTGCTGCTGCACCGTTTAAGCAGATCATTCCACTCCCTGCCTCTCCGGCGATGGTGTACGTTTCAAACCGGCTGCCATTGTTGACATCTACGATCTGAACCTTCTCGTATTCCAGAATCCCGGCTGCATCCAGCAGCTTCTCATCTACCGTAATGCTGCCTACATATTCCAGCTGCGCCTGCTTTACGACCGCACGGTGAATCTTGGATTTTAACATTTCTACTGTCATTTCATTTTCCTTTCTATAAGATGATGACTCCTGCACTTGTTTCCTGCACGCCTCCGCCCGGAGGTCCCCCGGTATCTCCGGCAGGGTCATTGTTATCTTGCAGCTCTTCCATGAAATAACAAGCGAATCAGATAGAGTATAGCTTTGGAACAAATACTATCTCCGCGGATATTATAGCACAGTTCTGAAAATATGCAATCCGAGAGTAGCAGCTACTCTCGTATCCCTTGCATTTCCTGTCGAAAAATGGCATAATAACAGAAACACTATCATATTAAAGGAGTACATTTATCATGAACAAAAAGAGAGACTCTTTTTCCAGCAGACTCGGCTTCGTCTTTGCCGCAGCCGGTTCTGCCGTGGGCCTCGGCAATCTCTGGAGATTCCCGTATCTGGCTGCCAAGTACGGCGGCGGAATCTTTATCCTGATCTACCTGCTTCTTGCTGTCATCTTCGGCTTTACGCTGATGATAACAGAAACAGGCATCGGACGTGCAACCGGACTGAGCGCCATAGGTGCATTCAAAAAACTGGATAAACGCTTCCGCTTTACCGGTTATCTGGCCTGCATCGTTCCATTTATCATTACACCGTATTACTGTGTGATCGGCGGATGGGTTGTCAAATATCTGGGAGCATTTCTGACCGGACAGGTGGAAGCTGCTGCTTCTGACAACTATTTTACAGGATTTATCGCACAGGCAGCGGAACCGATCGTCTGGTTTTCACTTTTTATATTTTTAACCGCTGCAGTCGTTATCATAGGAGTTCAGAAAGGAATCGAAAAGGCAAGTATGATCCTGATGCCGGTTCTTCTTATTCTGATCATCGGTATTTCTGCATTTTGTATCACAAGGCCGGGAGCCGCTGAAGGTGTCAAATACTATCTGCTGCCCGATATAAAGCATTTTTCCCTGACGACCCTGTTCGCTGCCATGGGACAGCTATTCTACTCCATGTCCCTGGCCATGGGAATCATGATCACGTATGGTTCCTATATGAAAAAGGAAGATGACCTGCGCAGATCCGTAAGACAGATCGAGATCTTTGATACTGTGATCGCCATTCTGGCCGGTCTGATGATCGTGCCTTCCGTATTTGTTTTTTCTGGCGGAAGCCAGGAGGCTTTAAGCAAAGGTCCGTCCCTTATGTTCATTACTTTACCAAAAGTATTCGAAAGCATGAACTTTGGCAGGATCATCGGTACGGCATTCTTTATCCTTGTTCTTTTTGCAGCTGTTACCTCCTCCATCTCCCTGCTGGAGACAAACGTATCCATTGTCTGCGATCAGCTTCACTGGAACAGAAAAAAAGCCACCCTGATCGTCACAGCATACCTGCTGATCGTGGGAAGCTTTATCTCTCTGGGATTCGGTCCTCTTGATTTCATTAAAATCCTTGGCATGGGGCTTCTTGATTTCTTCGACTTCATAAGCAACAGCGTCCTGATGCCGATCGTTGCGATCCTGACCTGCGTCAGTATCGGATTCTTTATCGGTCCGAAGGTCATTTACGACGAAGTGGAACGCAGTGCCCCATTTAAAGAAAAGAAATTTTACACCATCATGCTGAAATGGATCGCCCCGGTCTGTCTTGTTCTGATTCTGATCTTCGCAGTATCAGAGGCATTGGGTCTGATTAAGGTATAATGCAACATAAGCCCGGAAATCCGTAAAATGCCGGATTTCCGGGCTGTATTGTTGTGTCACAGTAAAAATCCCGCAAGTTCACAATGAACTTGCGGGACAATCATATTACTTATTTCATCTTATCCTGACTTTCTTTGTCGATGACCAGGGACCATAGGCCTTCGCATAGGAACTGATCACACGTACAGTGCGGACCTTCACACTTTGTGTTCTGGAAAGGTTGGTTTTTTTCACTCGGGCCGAAGCGAGGGTGACGGTGCCGCTGGTCTTCTTCAGATAGGTACCGGTATTGAAATCATATCCGTTAGCACCCTTCACCTTTTTCACAGCAATCTTTGCGGTGGCTGTGTAGAGATCGTAGTACTCTCTCCACTCGGTAATCTTTCCGGGATTATGGGTCGAATAGGCTCTTCTCTTGGTAATCTTTGTCTTTCCGATGCTCTTGATCGCCGGCCTGGTCTTTACTGCGGTTCCTGCGGTAAAGGTCGTGGCTTTACCTTCCACCTTCGATTCATCGTCGTAATACGCCAGACGGAACTTGTAGTTTTTGTTCGCAGACAGTTTGGAAATCTTAATGGGCTTTACATTCGATAAGCTGCCAAGGTTTTTGACAGGAACTGAATTAATGAGCACCCATTTTCCGCTCTTCTCCTGGTATACACGAATGTAGTCAGCAGCCCAGCCGTCACCCTGATTTACTTTAATGTCGATGGATCTGGTGGAACCGATGAATTCTGCTCCGCCCACCGGCGGTGGAACGATATTTACGGTATAAGAAGCGACCTCTTTGCCTCTCTCGTCATAATAGCGGATCGTGGTAGTTCCGAACTTCTTAATCGTACCCACGTCGAATACAGTCTGCTCTGTACCCGCAAACGAATACAGCACCTTAGAGAAAAAGCTGGCGTCATGAGTCGTTCTGGCGATGGTTCCGTCCACACCTGCCGGTACCGTATAATTGTTCTGCACATAGCCGGTAGGACCATACTTGCTCCAGGTCACCGTATAGTTTGTGCCGTGCTCGAAATTCAGCTGTGTGATGGGAACGTAATCACGCATGGAAAATTTCAGATCGCCAATATACTTCCCAACATAATTGATAACGCTGAGGTAGTAGGTTCCGGGCGTATACACTGTTTTTGTATAGCTTCCGTCGCTGTTTCCATCGCCCGTGTCATAACGATGGAACATATCCTCCAGAATCTTGTTGCCGTTTGGATCCAGCAATTCCACATAGTAGTTGTTTCCCGGTAAGAAAATGGTAGCGACAGCCTCTTTGGCAATCGTAAATTTATACCATACCGTCTGTTTGGAAATGCCCTCAAAGCTGGTGGTGGTACCGTCATAGCCATTGGAGATATCCAGGGCTGTCTGTGGACTGTTCCATTCTTCCAGCGATTCACCCAGTTTTACGCTGGTGATGTACAGTTCACCGGTGGAACCGCTGTTGCCTCTGATTTTCAAGTTCATAACGGCATCTTTTTTCATGGTTACTGCATTGACCTTAAAACTGTTGGTCCAGGTAGTTCCGCCATCTGTGCTGTAATAAATGGTATAATCACCCTTATTCGTCACCGTCAGTCTTCCTGCGCTGGCCATGTTCAGGGTTACATAGGAGCAGTAACCCAGTTTGGGATCCGCCTGTGTCGATACGGTGTACACAAAGGTTTCATTCTCGCAGTGATCGATGGTGAGTACATGAGGATCACTGCCTGTTCCCGAACCGGATCCGGTGATGGCCGCACTTACTTTGCCGGGCAGTATGAAAGCCACTGAAAGGACCAGCAGAACAGCCACAAAAAGTTTTGAAATGTGTTTTTTCATAAAATATTCCCTCCTTTTCTTCTCGGAAGGGACATCCGCATCTAAAGGATCATCCTTCCTTTCCTGTGCACAGCACATCCACTGTGTTTTTTTATTATACAATTTTTTCCATTTCTCCACATGACACGAAAGTACTATCATCCTGATGAAGCAATCAAAATTACGCAACAGGAGTAACTATTCAGAGTCCATTCGCAAAAAAATCACCAGCCTTGCAACCTGGACGGTTATTTTCTTAACGAATCATTATGTGGGCTAACCGTCTATCGGCAGCACCTTTTGCATTATTATCTCTAAATCTTCACCTTCTTCCAGGCTGATGTATAAGTTTTTCCACCAACTGTCTTATAGCATCTGATATAAACTTTCTTACCAGATACTTTCTTAAGAGTCAATGACAACTTCTTAGTTTTTTTAGTTACAGTTTTTTTACCGGTTGTATATTTTATCTGATATCCGGTTGCATATTTATTCCTGGCAAAAGTAAACTTGATAACTTTTGAAGTTTTATACTTCTTAACAACTTTTTTGCTCTTAAGTGACGCATTTGAAAGACGGATTATTGACTTTATCTCAGATGCCTCTGCGGTGATTTTTTCACCATTCGCCTCTTTATATGCAACGATCTTATATTGATATTCAGTGCCATTCTTTACAGCTTTTTTATCTGAGTAGGATGTGTTTGTTGTATCAGCTATCATCTCAAAACTTCCTTTACCAGATTTTCTGTATATATAATATCCGCTAACACCTGATACCTTCTTATATGTTATTTTTATGTATGTCCCCGTATTCTCCAGTGATTGAATACTTGTAGCTGAAACCTGAACAGGCTCTGGTGCAGGTGTTGGTTTTTCATCCGTCTTTTCTTTAACTGTTACTGTAATATTCGTTCTGTCACTATAATCAAATCCATCAGCATAGGATGCAATACGAATCTTAATATTCTTATCAAGTATGATAGGAGTCTTGTATACATATCTCCCTGCTGTGTTCTGACATGGACAGGTATTATCTGTCGTATAATAAATCACTGCTCCTTCTGTATCACAGCTTAATGTCATCTTCGTACCTTTTTCGACAGTGATGTAATTTTCCTTTGGTGAGGATGCATCAAATGTCTTATCACCCACTTTAACAACTACTCTTGCAGACTTTTTGTTATTGGCATCAATAAGTAAAGGTATGCTTTTACTTATATTGGCACCTACAACATCAAATGTAATAGAAGTTGCCATTGGTACATCTAAGGTTGCTAACATGAATTTAGCGATACCATCAGCATCAGTTATTGCAACATTTCCATCCTCTGCAGTAATTGACGCGAAATCAGAGTTTAAAATTCCGGCACTTACACGGATCCCCTCTATGCCGTTTCCATTTGCGTCAACGACTCTGGCGGTAACAGCAATGTCAGACTGATAATACCCAAGAGAAATCTGACTATCATAATTTAGTATTAGCTTTTCAGGTTTTTCAATTACTTTTAAGGATTTAGAATATTTTGAAATACTCTTTCCTGCATAATTCTTTGCACCGCTTATTGTTATATCTACTGTATCTCCGGATTTCTTTGCAACAGCATTGTTAATGTGAAGTACTTTGGAATACCCTTCTTCCACGTCAGTCCATACTGCTGTTCCTCCTGTTACTGCAGGAATCATTGAAGCATCCATGTATTGACTGAATACAACCACTGTATACTCTGGATAAGCATGTGCTGACAGGATAGCCGGTGCAGACTTTGATATCATTGCAGTCTTCAGGTTGACTTGAATTGGAGGAACCGGAAGCCATTCTGTCGCAGCATCCTCATAACCTTCCTTTGTAAATCTGACCTGATAGTAGCCTTCCGGTACATCCCATGCATACGCTCCCGTTATATTCGTAATCTGAGGATTAATCTCATCATAAGGTTGTGCATCCCAGACAACTGCATTGCTGCCATCTGACTCTTCTGAATAATAGATTGTTGCCGTTACGTCCGACAATGTATTACTTGTGACAGCCTCATATACGATTCCTGACGGATCTAACTTTACATCAACTTTTATTCCTTTGTTGAGACATTCAACGATCCTTAGTGCCTCTTCGTAAGTGATATCTCTTTTTGGTTTATAATCGCTGTAACAATAAGATAAAGAATGAATCTTAGCCATTGAATTTGCCCGTTCAAGCTTAGCTTCAGCAAGTTTGTATTTAATTTCATCAAACTCTTTTTTTATTGCAATGAATTTGGATATACTGAATCCCTCTGCAATAACAGTCGCTCCTTTGCCGATACTGTTATTATTTAAGACATCACACACTTTCTGACATTTTTGTACATAGTCTTCCTGCAGACTTATACACACAGTAAGACTTGGATATTTTCTCTTAATCTTAGCAAGCTCATTCTGTGCTCTTTGCAGCTCCTGCTCTGCACGGATACGCTCAAGATGAATCCACTGGTTCATCTTATCTGCCTCTTTTATCATACTGCCTTGTCCTAACAGAGAATATGAGACCTGTGTATCTGTATCTTCATATAATGACTTGTTAAGTGTACAAAAGATTTCATTTGCACTTTCTACATCTGATGACACTTTGGCAATAACCGCTTTGTCTGTTTGATGATCCGCAGCTATATTAGATTCTAATCCCGAAATGGCATTTCTTACCGGTGTAACAACACTGATATCTGCATCGCTCTCAGTAGTAAAACCAAGTCTGTTACTGTTCCATGATATTCCTTCTTCCGTAATTATTTCATAATACTGCACAGAGTCATCGACTTTAACATCATTCACAGGCTTTACTTCTTTAGCTGAAACTACCTTGTAGGCAATCTTTGAGTCAGGCAAAACTCTATATCCTTCCTCCTTGTAGCTTTGTATCTTATCACTGCTGTACGTAACACCTGCGCCATTGTATATACCCATTTCTGAGCAAATCTCATCTACCGTACGATACTCAGTAACATTTTTCGTAAGTCCCAGACTTTTTGTGACCAGATTTGAGTATTCTTCCATAGCAGTCTCAAATGATACCATAAATGACTGTGTCTCAGATGGAAGCTGATGAAAATATTCTTTATCACTTAGTCTGTAATCCTTGTTAATGAAGTACTCCAGTGTCTCCTTAGCATTTATTGATGGCCCTGTATATGCTTTCAGTTTCTTGTCAAGTATGTCTGAATCGTCTTTTTTGCTCTGAACTTCCACAAAATCAAGTACATCATATATCACATTGAAATATGATGGAACGAAAGAGCTGTCAAATATATGGTCACCAACCTGTGCCAGGTCAAATGTACAGGTATATGTGTATTCAAAAATACCATCGCTTTCTTTCGTTGCGGTCTTTTTCATTTGCTGAACCTGAATGCTTCCATCCATCATTTGCATAAGAAGATTTGCTGTATCAGAAGTATGATACTTACTTTTTACTTTTGCAATAAATGTCCAATTCTTATATTTGTCTGTACCATCAGAAATATATGTATAATAATTGGCTGACTGCCTGCCATCCTTAATTAGCTGGAATTTGTTTGGTCCCTGGTAAGCTGCCAGAGAATCTACGCTTCCATAGCCATCATAATAACTAACATCAGTAGAAGCTGTGCCTGTTTCAGCCGTTACTGTAACAGTTACATCTTGTCCGTCATATACATCATCCGGTAAATCATACGATATTGTAGCTTTGCCCAATGCATTCGTATTGCCAGTGTATACCTTTCCACTTTCTTCAACAATAAGATTAACTTTTGTCTTTGGCGCGGTATAAACATAAGCAACACAGTTTTTCTTAGCGGCAATTGCTGTAGAGTTGACAACCTTAATGGCACGAACAGTAAAGCTTCCGTTACCTATTGGGGCTGAGAGGGAATTGTTTATCCCCGAAGCTAATATGCTGTAATTACCTTCCTCTAATGCAGTAAGATATACATATAATTTACCGTTTTTAGATTTTACAGGTACATCAATCACTTTACTCTCTTTGTTAAATCCTACAGCTTCACATACGGTTTCTTTTGCCTCATAATAATTATATATCCTGTCAACAACACAGTCAGAAGGAACGAAAATACGTACCACATTGTTATCAGCACTCGCAAATGAATAGTTGATTTCAGCATAAAATGAAAGGTTAACGATCTGAGATGAATCAACAAACAGGCTGTTTCCCTTATCATTGATAATCGATGTGAAACCTTCCGTGCTCATAACCGGTACATCAAGCGTTATTTTGCCGGTATTGTTATTGATTACTTCTACTTCAGATACTGTATAGTCTTTTCCGTTTACAAAGCCCAGATTACTAAGTGCAGACTCTGAAGAAACTGAATCAAAATACTGGTTGCTGTTAAAGGCAATCATTCTATATGTTCCGGCCTTCATCTTATCAGAAATAAATGTATCATTCGAGGTAGTATAACTGTTACAAATATTTCCTTTCGAGTCAAAGACAATGATCTGATTATTTCCGGAAAATTCTCCGGTTACCGTAATCTCAATATCTCCCAGCTCTTCAAGTATGACATCAAAGCTTCCGTTGTCAAGCGTTGAGCTTACCGTTGCCTCAGACAGTGTCATACTTTCATCCGGTTTCACCGTTAAATGAAGCTTATCACTACCTTTGATCGTATCATTTAATATATAGATGTATGGTTTGGATATCATGTAGTCAACATTTCTCTCCAAAGCCTTACCGTCACAGTACAGTTCATATGTAAATGAATGAAACGATTCATTTATGTTACCACTTACAGTTGATAAATTAACCTGCATCGTGTTCGTCTGCTCTATTTGCTTAAACTTGTCCAGGGTAATATTTCCAAGATTCCAGTTTGAAGTAAATTCATCGGCATTTTTCATAAATGCTAAATCATAATAACCATCCAGCGATATGTTAACTGCTGTCTTAACTCCGCCTAATGCATGAAACTTAAGCTTTCCATCAGACAATACATTTGAATATTTAACCTTATTGTTTGAAGTTATTGTTACTTTAGCGCCTTTTGGAACCTGTGCAATGATTGTGTTATTTATGCTTGTAGATGAAATCTCTTCGTACTTGTAAACACAGTTCGCATCATTACTTACTGTATAGTTATAATCATAAAGTGCCTTAAGGTATGAAGTGTTATTATCACTATTTAATGGCATACCATATACATTCAGGTGAGAATTATAGAAAATGTCATATACAACATAATTATCATTATATACAAAATCAGATGCATTGGCATCTGTTTCCATACCACAGACATCTTTATTAGCAAATGTTATATCTACAGGCGAAAGAGTGCTTCCAATACCTGTAAATGCCTTACTATCAATCGTCTCTACTGATGCCGGAACATAGATATCAAAGAGATTTCCCTTTGAGCCAAGCATATAAAAGGCGTTACTTCCAATTGACTTAAGACCTTCTTTTATCTCTATGGTATTGATTCCGGTATTATTATAAAATGCTTCTTTACCAATTGTCTTCGCAGAAGAAGGAATTACAATCTCAATAGCAGAATATATATTTTTGAATGCTTCAAAACCTATATTCTCAACACCTTCAGGTATATTGATTTTTGTAAATTTATCCCCATAAAAAGCCCTCTCTCCTATTTCCGTTACAGAAGAAGGAATTCTGCTTACGACATCATCTTTCAAAGAATAACATTGACTAAAACCTGATATACTCTCTAATCTGCTGTCCTTTTCAAAAGCAACGTCTGAAAGAGTATTACAATAATCAAATGCATTTTTTTCTATTGTAACTATGCTGGCAGGAATTGTTATTTCCTTAAAACCACATCTTGCAAAAGCATTCTCTACAATCGTTGTAACTGATTCAGGAAGTGAAGCTATCGTATTGTCATTAAGAGCCGAACAACCATCAAAGCCGTTTACTATATGAAACTTATCAGCATTTTGTGGCCATACGACCTCTGTCAGGCTCGTACATGCAGAAAATACCCCATGCCTGATGGTTTCTAAATCTTTCAAATTACTTATATCTAACTTTTCTATTGGACACATCCGGAAAGCATACTCATCAATCTCTGTAATTGTGTCAGCAAGTGTGAGTGTTCCGGATAAACCACTTTTATTAAATGAATACTTACCAATTGTTTTTATTCCATTTGGTATGGATATATTCTTTAATGAAACATCATTTTCAAACATACCATAGGGAATCGATGACATATCAGCTGAAAGCTTTACATCGCTTAGTTTTTCACAGTCCGAGAACACGTTTTCAGCTACTAAGGTATCAGATTTTATAGCGGATATATCAACAGAAGTTAAATCGTTACAATGTGAAAATGCTTTTTTTCCAATTGATTTCACATTTTCAGGAATTACAATACTTGTGAGTCCTGTACCCCAAAAAGCAGCAAAGTCTATTGTTTCAAGCTTTGAAGGAAACGTCACATTGTCTAATGACGTATCATATGCAAATGCCTCTCGACCTATATTAATTAATGATTCAGGCAGATGAATGGTAGTCAATTTGGGACACCATGCAAATACGGATCCAGGGATTGATTCCAGATTTGAAGGAAGCTTAACCTCATTAAGATTATCACAATTTTCAAATACGTTTAAACCAAATCCAAACTCCGCTGAAGAAATATTGCTTAAATCAACTTTTAAAAGTGTATCAATCTCCTCAAAAGCGCCATCCACCTGAGAATGCATAGGATTGTATCCATCGATCAATTTGACAGATGATGGCATAGTAATCTCTGTTAATGCGGTGTTATAAAATGCACCGCCTTTGATTGTTTCAAGTGAAGTAACCTCCTCAAAATTCACATCATTAAGACTATTGCAATTGACAAAAGCATATACATCGATTGTAGTAATACTATCTGGAAGTGTAACTTTTGTAATATCACTGCATCCCCTAAATGCATTGTTACCAATGGCTGTTACTGTTAATGTGGTATCTCCATCCACAATTGTGGATGGTATGGTAAGCTCTCCTTCCGGTTTTACTTCGTAACCTGTAATCGTTGCTGTACCATTGCTGACAGTGTACTTCAAATTATCAACTACCTGTTCAGCAGCGTATACCTTCGTACTGCTTACAGGAAATATGGTTGCTGCCATAACGCATACCATTATTTCGCTGATGATCTTTTTGAATCTCTTCATGTAAATCCCTCCAATACCAAAATTTACTTTCTCATAAAACCTTATTGAAATTGTGTGCTTTTTAACAATTTTAAACGATCCAGCCACTTTTTTATATTAATCTTAGGGATTGTTTTGTAAAAACCAGCAAATTTGAAGGGGTAGTTTTAGGATAGGTAGCCCTATACCACATTGAAGCCGATTGAAAATTTGTAGAAAACACCGTATAATATGCTAATAAAATGTTAAAACACAAAAAACATTAAGCAGGAGTCGGATATGTTGAAATGTAGAGAACAAATGAAGGAAATGAATGGACATCCAAATACTACCCTTAAAACTAACCTACGGTGTAGTCTGATTATTGCATTATGCTTCCTTTGGACCGCAACCGGGTATCTGACATGGATGTATCATTTGTTAGATTTTACTGAATCATCCACTGTGGACTGGCTCACAGAGGTCATTGGATATTTATTTCAGGCAACCGGGTTATTTTTATTCAGTATTGCCCTGAAGCACAACAGAAACTTCTTTTCAAAGAAGTCCGCCTTTATTGCCTGTATAGGAGCAGACTTTGCATTTATTAGCCTGTCTGCATTAGCTAACCAATTGCTGTCCATCCTGATCTTCGGATACCTGATGAATCTGTTTCACGGAATCATTGCGGGCTTTTATCTCACCTTGTTGGCAACACAGGTAGAGCAGAAATATCGTTCCATTGTCTTTGGCGGTGCATATGCTGCGTCCAGCATAGCCTCCTGGCTGCTTTCCTTGCCGAATCATTCGAGTTTTCTTCGCTCCGGATATGCCCTTATCATGTACGGCATATTCATCTGTATTACAATCGGAATGATCATCGTCGAAAAAGAACTTACGCCCCTGGAAAAGATCACTTTTACAGAGGAAACGACTTCCACCGCTACAATTGCTTTGGCCGGGCTAACCGTTGTATTGGTAAGTCTGACTCGCGGAATCGGATTCTATTTTCCCATGGCAGATATTTCCAAAGGAATCAGCCTTGAATTTTCAAGAGCCTTCTATGCGTTAGGATTGATTCTTGCCGGAATTGTGGGAGATCGGAGCAGAAAGTACGGAGCCGTCAGCTGCCTCGCGGCTTTATTTTTCCCCTTTGCAATGATTGCTTTATCCAGTGAGGTTGGCATCAGTATGGTTCTGTGGATTCTCGGATATTGCCTGTTCGGATTTCTTGCTGTATTTCGCGTGGTATTATTCTCAGATATTGCCCGGATGAAGGAGGATTTCCTGTATATGGCAGGATTCGGATTGATGTTCGGAAGACTGGGCGATGCAGCGGGCAATCTAACCGGTATCATACTGAACGACAAGCTCATTCCCCTTGTAATCGCAGCCAGCATTTGCTTCGTTGTAACTTATGTTGTTTTCTTCATACTTTACAACAAGCTTTATATGCCTGTTCCTCAGCCCATGCCAAGTCAGGAAGAACGTCTGCTTGAATTTATTCAAAAGCATGCTCTTTCTTCACGGGAAATTGAAGTCCTGAATCTTATCATAGAGGGTGCTTCCAACAGTGAAATATCTGCGAAATTGTTCATATCTGAAAACACGGTAAAATTTCATGTCCGGAACATCTTAAAAAAGACCGATTGCTCCAACCGCACAGAGCTGCTCACTGCGCTGAATCGGTCGTAGACAGGAAATCGGTTATCTGGTCAGAAATACCATTGCAGAGAAAGCTACAGTTTGACATCTTCAAAATAAAAAAGGTTGATATACAACTAAGAATACCAGAATCGTGACAACACCCATAGTTGCAAAGTATATCATTTTATAATTTGCTTTTTTATATAATAAAAACAATAAAATGAACGCAAAAACAAAATCAAACAAAGTCTGCGCTAATAACATCTGGTGATTCAATATCATCAATAAACAGGCTACCGCTTCTGCCAGCATACCGCTTGTTTGGTATTGAACACACTTCCACACAGCAAACCCACAGCAATAAAAAGCAGGGCTACCGGCAAGTTAAATAAAACAGCATATAAAATCGTAATCGTTATGGGAAGTCTCAGTATCATTGCTGCAAAATAGCAAATCACGCTCTGCATCAGCCCGATCGGCAGGACAGGCAGTACATATCCGAAAACAAAATCCGCTGCTGTCAGTGGAGTAGTGTAAAGTCGCTGCAAAAGGGCGCTTTCCCTGTCTTTTGCTATTAAAGTTGCAGAAAACAGCGTCATAAAGGAAAGTCCAAATACCGTAATTCCGGGAGTAAGGTTTTCAATTTCAAACAGACTGACAGGTATATTTGCCTGTATTGCGGAAAGCAAAAGCAAAAGAACAAGAGGGAAGCCCAGACCAAATCCCAAATTTAACGGGTCCCGTAAGATTTCCTTTGCCGTTCTCCCTGAAAGTGTCAATAATCTCATTTTACCTCCTCCCTATTTAGTCAAGTGTCTATATTCCATTTAGAATGATTTTTTGCATATTGGATGCCTGATTACAGTTTTCCACTTCTCAGGAGCAACCTTTCTTGCATCAGACATATATATCTCATGGTGAAGTCTGCCATGGCTAAAGTCATTACGGTATCCATGATCTTCAAGAAATTTATCCATAATAGCAACCGTTGCGGGCTCATCATCAAAAGGTCCGTGATGCATAATCTGAACACACAAACCCTCATCAACTGTAAGGAATTCGGCTCTGGAACAGTCCATTTTCTTCTTCGCAGATGCAGTCTCCACTGCCCAATCAAAATCCTTCTTTGTCACAAAATCCGGAAGTCTGATGACTGATATCCAATGAAATTCAGCTTTTATACTGTAATCACAGCCATCCACTCCGTCTTGCCACCAGAAAGCTTCCAATGGCGGGACTACATACTCGAAAAATCCTTCAATCTTATAATCTGACTTATAGCTCATTTTCAAAGTATACGCTATCGCATATAATATGCCAACCGCCTGCTTGTACTCGCCACCTTCTTCGTTCGGATTACCTTTTCCTCTTACAGCGATGTAATTTGCCTTCGGAACAGTCACTATTTCAGGCTTATTCTTCGGCATGTAAAATTCTTTAAATTCTTTCTTGAAATCAAATGCCATTTTCTCTCTACTCCTGATAATACTTACCTTTGTAAAAATTCTCTGCGCCTGTCTTTTCGACTGTCATTCGAAAGCATACACATCCGTCTGGACAAATATAGTCCTTCACATTTGGTTCCGTTCCTCCAACAAGTGTTAAATCTCCGCCACTTCTAATAGCCTGCATATCACCATAAAGAATCTGCATCATTTTAGAACATATTCCATAGCCCTGCTCATTCACAGGACAGCCGTATGAACAAGTGTATTTATCACCTATTTCTTCACCATTCCTGCATAGGTGTTCTGTGTGGTCACCTCGTAGAAAACCTGTTACCTCTATTGAAAATCTATATTCTTCATCATACCATTTCTTCATTACCGTAGTCTCCCTTGTATCTGCAGATTCTGCATCATAGCAAAAAATTCATTTGCGTTGCCTGTACTGAAATACGCATACCAGTGTTCCAATGTATCTGCCCCAAATACATCCAGATATTCCAAAATCAATCTTCCCAATCAGCCATTGTATTCATTACATAAACATATACCGTTGTCATTTTTGTCCTTCTTTCCTGTACTTTTCTGCAAGTTTATTTTCAATATTTAACACTCTTTCGGTCTCTCTGTTTTCTTCATCTGCCCGTTTGTGATACAGAGGAGGAATCACCAGACATACTATCAAATAAAAGAACCATATTCTCAAAATACCTTTTATAATCTTTCCATATTTTTTCATTGCTCTGCACCATTGTATCTTTCGACATTTTATGATGTTGGGTCAAAAGGTATCATTGCAATAAATTGTATTAATTGTTTTCAAATTGATATCTTAAACCATATCAAAATTGCTCATAATCTCTGTTATATGCAAGAAATCTGAGAGTAATAGTCGTACAATTCATAAAAAAATAATACAATTTTTAAGAGATATGGCTTTTGACCCTAAGATCATTTTATGCTATGATATAAAAAACGAAAAAGTGAGTTGATATATATGAACCGTACAAAATCTGACATCATAGATGCTTTCTGGCAGTTACTGGAAGAACGTCCCTACACCAAGATTACTGTAAGGGATATTGTAGAACGCTGCCAAGTCAACCGGAACACCTTTTACTATCATTTTCATGACATTCCTGAACTTCTGGAAACTACGATAAAATATGATGTAGATCAAATCATCCAGACTAACGGACATTTTGGTTCACCGACGGATTGCTTGATTCCAATTGTTGAGCGTTGCTTAAAACGTAAAAAAGCCATGCTCCATATATACCGTTCTGTGAAACGAGATATATTCCAAAGCGAATCAGAAAGAATCATACTCTACACAGTAACTCAATATGTACATACTGTTACCAAAGATTTGAATATTCCTTCTGAAGATAAAACTATCCTAATACAGTACTATAAATGTTGCCTTCTTGGATACACATTAGATTGGCTGGAGAAAAACATGAACTTTGACCTTTTGAAGTCAGTTACTCGTATTACTGATTTGATTGGAGATTCTTTGAAGCAGGCATTTCTTGAATTGTCCGAATCTTCAAGGACATAATACCCGATTAGATTGAGCACCGCTTCAACTTGACGGTGCTCTTTACATTAGTGGGGCAAATATTCTCAAGATTTCCTGAAATACCCTTATTGGCAACCTTTCTATACACTCTTCTAATGTAATCTGCGTGCACTCATTCAATGTATCAAAATAATCTTTTTTAATTTGTAATACTGCCTTACTGTTATACATCCATACTCCACATTCGAAATGCAGATAGAGGCTTCTAAAATCTAAATTCGTTGTTCCTACAGTCGCTATCTGGTCATCGGAAACAAATATTTTAGAATGCATAAATCCTTTTGAATATTCATATATTTTCACACCACCATATATCAATTCCCTGTAAAATGATCGTGTAGTCAAATGAATCAAGGCCTTGTCATAAATATGAGGAGTGATAATCCGCACATCTACACCGCTTTTAGACGCTAAGCACAATGCAGATACCATGCTGTCATCGACAATCAAATATGGCGTACAGATATAGACATAATCCTTAGCATTATTTATAATCTGAAGATATACATGTTCTCCCACGTTTTCATTATCCACAGGACTATCCGAATAGGGTTGTACAAATCCATCTGATTCTATTCTTTCATCTACTTCATTTTTTGGGAAAAAGCACTCTATGTCATCTGGTATTCCACAACATAATTCCCACATTTCCAAAAACATTAATGTGCCCATGGCAGCTCCCGCCGGAGTGACACGTCCTCCCATTTTCAAATATTCTAAGGTTTCCACGCCTACATAGACAATGGATTCATAAGCAGTTTGTTCTAAGGCTTCTTTTATTTCTTTTGCAGAACACCCTTTTTCTTTCAACATCAGTGCATCCAACACGGACTGCCTCTGGGTGACAGAAATGCGATGATTATCAACCACCTGTACTTTTTCTTCATAAGCCTGTGCCAGTACCTGAGCTGTTTGACAGGAACCACTAAGTCCGCTGGACATTGGAATATATACAAGCTCATCATATTCGGATAAGAGCAGTTTATCCCACATGTCTAAAACTTCTGCTGGTGAAGGCTGAGAACTAAAAACTTCTCTTTTTTCCTCAAGGCATTGATAAAACTCCTCATGAGTTAAATCAATGCCTTCATAGTATGTTTTCCCTTCCAGAATCACCGGCATTGGAATGACATGGACACCTAGAATCTTTCCTTCTTCTTCAAAGATCCCACTGTTGCTGTCTGTTACAATCGCAACATTCATCTCATAATCCTCCTGTGCCATTTTTATACTATTACAAATATTTCTTTAATTCATTTACTTTATCCAGCCTTTCCCATGGAAGATCCAAATCTTCTCTTCCAAAATGTCCATAAGCAGCTGTCTGTCTGTAAATAGGTCTTCTTAAAGTCAATTCTTTGATAATACCAGCTGGGCGGAAATCAAAGTTCTCTCTTACAATCTCCGTAATTCTCTCATCTGAAAGTTTTCCTGTTCCAAACGTGTCCACCATAATTGAGGTGGGCTGTGCTACACCAATAGCATAGGAAAGCTGCACCTCACATTTTTCAGCCAACCCTGACGCTACAATGTTTTTTGCCGCATAACGGGCCGCATATGATGCAGAGCGATCTACCTTAGTACAGTCCTTTCCCGAAAAAGCTCCACCACCATGCCGCGCATATCCTCCATATGTATCTACAATAATCTTACGGCCTGTCAATCCACTGTCTCCATGCGGTCCACCTATTACAAAACGGCCTGTTGGATTGATATAGAATTTTGTATTCTCGTCCACCATTCCACCAGGCAGGATTTCGTCAAACACATATTTTTTAATATCCAACTGAATCTGTTCCTGTGTTATTTCCGGATCATGCTGTGTAGAAAGCACTACGGCATCCAGTCTGAGTGGTTTGTCCTTTTCATCATATTCTACAGTTACCTGGGTTTTTCCATCTGGTCTCAAATATGGAAGTACTCCTTCTTTTCGTACTTTTGTCAGCTGCAATGCCAGCTTATGTGCAAGCTCAATGGGATAGGGCATATACGTCTTAGTCTCATTCGTCGCATATCCAAACATCATCCCCTGATCTCCGGCTCCGATGGCTTCAATCTCTTCATCCGACAAATTATGTTCTTTTGCCTCAAGAGCCTTATCCACACCCATTGCTATATCTGCCGACTGTTCATCAATGGCTGTTAACACACCACAGGTATCTGCATCAAAACCATACTCTGCATTTGTATATCCAATTTCCCTGATTGTATCTCGAACCACCTTCTGTATATCTACATATGCATTGGAAGTAATTTCTCCCATTACCATAACAAGACCCGTAGTCGTTACCGTCTCACACGCCACCCGGCTCATAGGATCCTGCTTCAACAATTCATCCAGCACGGCATCTGAAATAGCATCACACATTTTATCTGGATGCCCTTCTGTGACAGACTCCGATGTAAAAAATCGTTTACTTTTATTCATTTTTCATTTCCTTTCATCTTTTTTCTGATTACCTGAATAAATACTTTGATATTCAAATTCATAGTTGTTTCTTTAATTTGCGATTCCCTTTTTCGCTCTGTTCTCTTTCCAAAGTTCATCTGCAACTGGCTTCCAATTCTTCGCATACTGGTCACATTTTGCACAAAGATGTTCTGCCGTTTCCGGAGATTGAAGATCTGTTGAGTGAGCTCCTGATTTTTCAACCATTGCGCGAAGCTTGTCAGGATTTTCCAGCATAGGACACGGACGAAGCATATTATCATTAAATGGCTGATTATCATGGTAAGCCATCATCATCGGTGACTGCAGTGCTTCCAGAAGCGTCTTTTCCCGAATATTAGAATCTGAATAATGGATAAATACGCAAGGATCGATATCACCGTTAGCATTAATATGTAAGTAGCGATGACCACCAGCGATACATCCACCAACATATTCTGCATCATTCTGAAAATCCAGTGCAAATAATGGCTTTGTGGCACGATAACGACGGATTTTCTCATAAACTCCGGTACGCTGCTGCGGTGTAGGCATCAACTCTGGAACAGCATCGTTTCCTACCGGCATATAATGGAAATACCATACAAAATAGGCGCCCATTTCAATCAATGTATCATAGAATTCCTCTGATGTAATGGAATCATAATTGGCACTGGTATAGCAGCAAGAAATTCCATAAATCAGTTTCTTTCTTCTGAGAAGTTCCATGGCTTTACGTACTTTCTGATATACACCAGCTCCACGTCGTCCATCAGTTGCCTCTTCAAATCCTTCCAGAGAAATGGCTGGTACAAAATTACCTACACGGAGCATTTCATCCGCAAATTCTTCGTCAATCAATGTTGAATTTGTAAAGCAAAGGAATACGCAATCCGAATGCTTTTCACAGATCCGAATCAAGTCTTTTTTACGGACCAGCGGCTCCCCACCAGTGTAAATGTACAAATAAACGCCCAATTCTTTTCCCTGACAGATAATATCATCAATCTCATCATAAGTAAGATTTAATTTGTGTCCATATTCCGCTGCCCAACAACCAGTACAGTGCAGATTACAGGCCGATGTGGGATCCAGAAGGATAGCCCATGGAATATTACAGTTATACTTCTTTCTCAGTTCTTCTTCCTTCTTCCAGCCAACCAGACTGGCATTAATAAAAAGATTCACGGCAAGTGTCTTAGTCACATTGGGATCTACCTCTTTAAAAAGACGGCGGATATAGCTATAATAAGGATGTTCCGGATCTGTAATTGCTTCCCGAATTATTTTTCTCTGAGAAATAAATTCACCATCAGCAAATTTATCCGCCCAGTCCATCATCTTCGGCATATGCTTATCCGGGTCCTTGTAAATATAATTGAATGTCTGCTCAATTCCCAGTTTCTTTAAAGTATTTGATGCGTTCATAATAGAGTTCCTCCTAAGATTTTATATTTGTTAATAATAAATTTTACTTAAACATGCTATTCTTCCCAGTCAGTATCTTCCTCGTTCTTTTCCTGTCCTTGGATTTGTTTTGAAATCTTCACCGTCTCCTTGACCGTGAGATGGTTCATGAGACCTTCTGCAAAGAAACCGCATCCGATAATGACATGACTGATTTGACTTTCCTGAAACGGCTTTATTATAATTAAGATACCAAAAGTAGCTACAATGATGGAAAGTGTCAATATCCATTTCCATATTTCAAGGCCAAATACTTTTGCGTCTTTTGCAGTCTGAACTTTTAATACAGCATCAAGCAAAATCAACAATCCAAGTCCTGGTGAAAGATATGAACGGATACACAAATTGCATCCAAGCACTATCACACCAAGCACTATCAGGAATATTCCACAAGCCAGATCATATTGGAAAGCCAGATCATACAAATCATCTGAAAGATATCCAATAATCTTAACAATTCCATAAGCAACTAAGATGATGCCCCCTGTGATACATAGCACCAGTGGAGATATAGATGGTATTGTCATACATACGATTCCAACTATATAGAAAATAATTGAAATCAAAACATACCCATCTCTTGCCATACGAATCTTTTTCAATATTTTCACCTCCATTCTCTTTTTCTGCCTAAATTCTACATATTATTTCATTCTTCTTCTATGGACAAACATCTTCTATATATCCAAAAACCAGGCAAACTTAACATGTTTGTCTGGATTCATTCAAAGTCCAAGATCAATAAAAGCTTCCCATTGCCGACATAAATTTCGACAACGGGAAGCTTTTGCTTATTTGTTTATCATGGAAAAGAATATGATTATTTCAATTTTTTCAAACTCAAATAACATGATATTCTTTCAGCAGTTTTTCCACATCTGTGTTTTTGATAAAGTCTAAAGCCTTTTTAACAGCAATCTTTTCCTTGATTCCCAGCTTCATCTCAGTCAGTGGTTCTCCATCACGCAATTTGACAGTCGCATTCAAAAGATCCCTCACATCATATGTGCTGCCCCAAACCTCCGGAACTCCACGGTCTACATTAAGCAAGGTATAAACAGCCTCCATACCGGTACGCATGGAATACTCTGTTGTAAAAATAGTATCCCTTGCGGTCTCGGCAAACTGGCCAATAAATGCAAAGTTTACTGCTCCATCAGGCACAACTTTTGGACGATCCGTATCATTACGAGGCATGAAAAAGGCATCAATATAAGGCATCATGACCGGAACTGTGTTTGCACTGTTCTCAGCCAGTTCTTCGATCTCGTTTTCCGGCACACCAATATGGTACAGCCATTCCATACAGATCTCTTTTCCTGTACAATCTCTCATTGGCTTTTTGACATAGTCACCAGGTTTGTCATTAAAGAGCGCATATACCCAAACGAGACAATGGTCTTTTGGCTGGGAACGGAACTGTGGCTGACGGTTAATCGTCCAACTCAAAAGCCAGCTGGAATCTTTTACAGATACAATACCGCCAGTGACCACTTTACCAGTAAACGGATCTCGTTTGCAGATATTTGTGATATATGGAATAATTCTTTGATCCAGTGTCTCCACAGTGGCACTCATCCAGTTACACAGCTCACTGTCATAACAGAATTTATCAGGGTTTCCAAAGTCAGGACTCTGGGCGGCAATACGTCTCCACATATCCCATCCGCCACCTGGCTTGATTTCCGGATTATATGGAGCCGGCGTATTCTGGGATCCCATTGCAGAGTTTTCCACACATCCACCATTTGTGATGAACACAAGATCATCCTCTGTGAGGTCTACGAAACGTGTTTCACCTTCCGCCTCAAGTTCAATACGGGTAGCCTGCTTTCTGTTGGATGTAACATCAAACTCAACATTTACAACCTTTGTATTATAGTGGAATACGACACCGGCATTTTCCAGATATTTTACCATCGGAAGGATCATACTCTCATACTGATTATATTTTGTAAAACGCAGAGCCGTGAAGTCAGGAAGACCTCCGATATGGTGGATATAGCGCTTAATATAACGCTTCATTTCCAGTGCACTGTGCCAGTTTTCAAACGCAAACATCGTCCGCCAGTACAGCCAGAAATTTGAATCAAATACCTCGTCGTCAAAATATTCATCGATACGTTTATCATACAATTCTTCATCCGGAGTGAAGAACAGCCTCATGATCTCCATCTGTGCTTTGTCTGAAACTGCAAATTTCTTATCTGTATGTGCATCCTGTCCCCGGTTGACAGTCGCACGGCAAAGAGAGTAATTCGGATCTTCTTTATTGAGCCAATAATACTCATCCAGTACACTGACTCCCTCAGTTTCAATAGATGGGATAGAACGGAACAAATCCCACATAACTTCAAAATGGTTATCCATTTCACGTCCGCCACGCATTACATAACCTACACCCGGATATTCAAACCCATCACAGGCACCACCAGGAATCGGATCTTTTTCAAAAATGTGTATACGTTCACCTTTCATCTGACCATCACGGACAAGGTAGCATGCGGATGAAAGTGCTGCCAGCCCTGTACCAATAATATAAGCTGACTTGTGATCTACTCCTTCTGGTTTCTTCGGATGAGCAAAAGCTTCATAGTTTCCACTTGAATAATACATAATCATACCTCCTGAATTTCATTTCGTTATATATGTTTTTCAATTACATCCTCAATATACATTGAATGATAACTACTCACAATCAACAGAATAGCCCCATCATCGAATTCTTCGATGACAGGGCTATATTGTTGTTTTTTTCGACAAACTTCATCATTTGTTGATATTATCATATGGCTTATCAATCCGGCATTTTTCAAGCATACGAATGATATCTCCCTCTATTAAATTACTCAGTCTGAAAATCATCTTTTCCGGTGACGGTTTCATGTCCTGCCGTATCCAGTCCAGCATCATACCTACAAAAGCATACTTGTAAAAATCGGCAATAAATTTTTTATCCTCCGCCCTGACACTCATGCCTTGTGCGCATTCCTCAACAATATTAATAATCAATTGATAAACAACCCTATACAGATATTGAATAATCTGTTCCTGACTCACATGGCGGTAAACATTCAGTATAAAAGGCTTGTTTTCCTCAACAGCATGAAAAATATTCAGAAACCCCTGTTCCCATGTATCATAGGTAGTATTTCCATTGGCTGCTTTGCGTGAATCCTCCTCGCAGGACCATTCAATCAAGTCATAAATATCTTTGAAATGATAATAAAAGGTTGCACGATTGACACCACAGTCTTCTGTAATATCATTAATCGTAATTTTGGTAACCGGCTTTTTCAGTAACATCTTTTTGAGAGATGCCTCTAATGCTCTTTTTGTAATATCCGACACTTATCAATCCCTCCTGTTCTGTATATCATCCATTCGTTTGAAAATTATTATACCAAACTCACATATTTTCCACAATGAACAAAAAATAAAGCACTGAAACTTCTTAAAAACAAAAAAATCCAGTGCTTTATTGCAGATAAATCAAATTACAAATGACAAATCAGCCAATGCCTGATATCGTCATAAACGTCTTCTTTGTCTGTCTCATTGATCAATTCATGTCTGTCATTTTTATAAAGTTTTATCGAAATATCCTTAATTCCTGCTTTTTTATAGATTTCATAAACATTTTTAACTGCTTTTCCATAATTCCCAACAGGGTCTTCTTCTCCTGCAATCAAAAATACAGGAAGGTTCTTCGGTATTTTTGCAATATTATTTGAATTCTGTATGAATGACAGCACGTCCAATAAAGTACGGTATCCATTTACCGTGAAGGAATATGTACAATACTTATCTGTGTTATATTTATCAACAATAGTTTCATCCTTTGTAAGCCAATCATTTGATGTCCTGACGTTTGAAATATGATTATTATATTTGCTGAAAAACATATTTTTCAGCATCTTGGATCTATAGCGGTCTCCCTTAAAGAATTTAGTCAGCGATACCATTATTTTACCAGCTTTCAGTACACTTCCAGATTGGTTGCCTGTTCCGGAAATAATCACTCCATCCAACTCATTTCCATATGTCATTATATAGCGCCTTGCCATAAATGACCCCATACTGTGTCCAAACAAGAAGTAAGGAACATTAGGGTAATTTTTCTTTGCAAAACGGGTTACTTCATATAAATCTGCAACGACAGTTTCACTCATGTTGCTTGGACAAAAATACCCCAAATCGTCATCTGTTTTTGCCGTTTCTCCATGACCAAGATGGTCATTCCCAATTACAAGAATACCATATTGGTTTAAGTACCTTGCAAATTTATCATAGCGTTTTATGTATTCAATCATTCCATGAGAAATCTGAACAATTCCAATTACTGTAATATTGGGTTCCCAAATAACAACATGCAACTGATTCTTTCCATCCGTGGATGGTATATATAATTCCTTCATTATACTGCCTCCTTGTTTCTTATCTCTAGAAATATACTTTTAAATTTCCTATGCATTATTTCAAGTATCCTCTATTTCAGCATATCAGATATCCCCCCAACGACAATAGGCAAACACCTTTGCTATGTTAAAAAAATGGACATTCATACAAGGTATGTCTAATAGTTTTAAATCATTGTTTCATGAAACTTTGCCATAACAAATAAACTACAATAATTTCCTTAAAATAAGGAGAAACATTCATCATTTGAAACATTTCTCCCCCTGCAGTATTTTTCTTCTGCAATATAACCTATAGGACTCTTCTTGCTCTTCAGTACTTATGCAAGCTCAACCCCTTTCGCTTTGCTATCTTTTCCCTGCTGTTTTGCAATAATCTCCTTGTTCATTTTTAATCGCTCATGAATAGATTTCCTTTCCTTTTTCCCCATTGTTTTTTCGTTCTCTAAAAGAGAGCCCTGTTTTAAGGCACCCTTATCGGATACTACTCTTTCAGGCAACTTCTTTTCGCCATCCGCCAATAATTGAACTTTTCCTTCTATTCGTTCAGGTGCCTTCTCTTCCAAACTGCAGAAACTCTGCAAATACGGCAATACATGCTCCTGCATATCCGTAAGATCTGCCATATACGCCTGAAAAGATTCTTCGCCCTTACCCCTTTGGTAATTCAGCCAACTTTCATCGTGCAACTTCATTTCATTCTGGTTCTTCAACTGGCTCACAATACCGCCATTTCCATCTCCGATATTGATTTTCCCTTTTAATTCCTGCATCTGGTTATGATCCGGATAGTAAATCGTAAAATACATCTGAACTGTTTTCTCTGGTATTTCCTGTCTTCGGATCTGCTTTTGAAGCCAACTCTGCATCCATTTTGGCTGTAGTTTCATCCAGGCTTCCCAGCTTCTGATAACCGGAAATGTCCATTTCCTTATCCTCACAGAAATTGATACGAACAATCGGTACTGCTGTTTCTGGTATTTCTGGCTGATAGGCTTTCAGTTTCTCCAGAAGTTCTTCTGCCCGTGAAGACTCTTCACATTCCTCATCTACAATATCTTTCAAAAACGGAATGTACTTATGGGCATAGCCGCATCTTAATTCCAATGCGACAGTTTCCACCATATCTTCCTCCGGGGCTAAAGTTGTCATGATAATCATAAGAGTCAAAGTCTTCCGCTAATTGATCCATTGCAGCAGCCAGTTCATCCGCAGTCATTTTCTCCGGATAATAATGGACATTCAATTCCTTCGGGGGATAATATCGAAAATCCGAAAACGCCTCTACGATCTTTTCCAATACCTCATGTACCATTGGAAGTGCTGCCAGAAATGCCACATCATCCAGGTTGTCTCCCCTGATAGATTTCCTGCTGACCAAAGATACCTCAGCTTCATCATTAAAAGTATCATATCATCTGCGGTATAGCCATATCCCTTTAGTTCTGCCATACCAACGGAACGATCCGGGAATTCGTCAATTTCCTCTCTTGCATCCCTCAGAATTTCATCCACCTTCTCTTCATCCGAGGAACGGACAGCATTTGCAAGGTCTCTGACCATTTTCCTGATATCATAATCATCCCCAGTCATAGCCGCATATTCCAGAACCTGTTCTTTCTGTTCCTCTGTAAATAAAATGTTTTCCCACTGTTCTGCCCGTTCCATCTGTTTCTGGGCATAATCCCGAACTTCTTTTTCTGCCATTGTCATATTCCTGTTCATTGCCATATGCATTTCCTCCCTATGCTCCAATTCTTCTGGCAAGTACAATTAGCCTGCCGTTTGTGCTGGAATATTCACAGGTAGATAAAGAAAGCAGCTCATCATCCTCCCTGACGGTAACCCCCGTCGGATAAAGCTGATAAGCTGCCATTTTCTGTAAATAATCCATCTGCTGTTTTCGTGTTTCTTTGTGTAAAAAATCATAATAACCACCGCTTTGTGCCACATTCGTCACATACACAGCAGCCACTTCATACTGATATTTCTGGTTTTCCAGATATAGTGTGATCTCCTTATGCTCATGATAAAACTCTTCTTTTTTATATCCATTCAATTGCTTGAACATACTGCCATCTTTCATCTGGTGACCATAAATTATCAAATGTTCCTGCCTGGCATCTATATCATTCCGATAGTCCAGTATCAGGGTTCCACAGATAGCATAGTTCTTTTGGAAATCGTGGTGGAGATATAACTCATTATCTTTTCCCTGCACGACCGGGTAAATGATATCGGTATCAGCAATCTTCAGCCAACCGATGCAGTCTGCATTTTCATCCAGCAATGCCTGATAATCAAAGTCATCTATCTCTGTCGTTGGATTATACGAATTGGATTCTGTATCATCATCCTCTGTATCCTTTTCCGGAAACGCTATCTCTTCCATCTGCCGGTAATTCTGTCTGTTGTCATAAGAATCCTGACAGTAATCCAAGAGGAATTTCCGGCAGATCACCGAAATTACCAGAAACACAATCAACATTACTTTTTCTATTTTCCTCACATAGCACCTCCTTCCAGGCATGAAAAAACCGGCAGGTATTTCACTGCCGGCAAACGCCATAACTTAATATAAAGTTCCTACATATTTTCCATCTTCCAGACGCATATAGCACTCATTCATCTGTGCAGATTCCATCATCTGCAAAACGTATTCCATCCCAGTCGCAAGTTCCTTTTCTTTAAACTCATCCATCGGAATCCAGTAAACTTTTCCTTCCTCAGAGCTATGTAATATTCCTGAATATTGATCTGCTTTATACAGGAAAATCACATGATGCGTACCCGATTTATTCCAATGATATACGCCACAGAACAGGGGGTTTTCAATCCTAAGTCCCGTCTCTTCGTAAACTTCACGGATGACAGCATCTGTAAAAATCTCCCCTTTTTCCACATGTCCACCCGGAAACGTTGTTCCGGTATAACTGTCATTTACTTTATCCAATGCAAGTACATTTCCTTTTCCATCTTGCACCATACATAGATTCATGAAGCAAACTGTTTCCGTTTTCTTTTCCTCATGCTGGTTAAGGGATCGTCTCACACGTTTGTTAATATCAGCCCTCTTTTTCTTATAATGTTTTACAACTTCGCCATAAGGAATCCATATGTCTGTGTCGGTGATCCGATCATATACTTTTGAGATAACATCCCCGATTTGCTTATCCCCGGGAAATGTATAGTTTTTCTCATAATATGCCTTTGTCTCCAGATACATCCATTCAGCTATTTTTTCCTTTTGTTTCAATTTCAGATGAGAATACTTCTTATCCGTCTGAAGAAGTTTGCCATCAATCATTTTATGGTTCTTCCGGGACAACGGAACCATCTCCCTTCTATTCTTCCGTTTCTAACTCCAACCTCTGCAAAATATCTCTTATAATACCGGCATCTTCAATCAGGTTAATGCCAAAGCACTTCTTTCCAGCATCTTTTAGCGACGCTCCTATATGATACGCCGTTTTTCTGTCAAGGATTAAAAAGTGGTCATGAAATACGTTCGTGTATTTCACATTCAATGTTGGATACTGCATATTAAAATTATCAACATCCGTTTTTGAAAGTTTTCTCCTTTTTAACGTATATACTGTAACGTTTACATTATCTTTTTTCTTTGAAAGCAGGTTCAGCGTTCCTACATCAACATAGCCGTCAATTAAAGTAATTTCTTTTTCTGCTTTTTGAATCAGGCTTACAATCAAGCTGAAAGCATCATATATTTGCCCATCAAAAAATACCTTTTGATTTGACTCCTCATGATCAGCTATGTACTCAAATATCTGCTCAAGCTTTTCATCCGTTTTTTTCTGGTATTCCAACTGTTTTAATTCAACATTACTGATACGCTCAAAAAGCAGAGCATTATTGGCAATAAAACGCCTCATCTCAACAAAAGCATTCATGATATTAATACTGACCTGAATGGCTACATCACTTCTGAGTACTGCAGAAAGCATAGCAATTCCCTGCTCTGTAAAGGCATATGGCAGATATCTTCTTCCGCCTTTTTTCTCATTGTCCCCGTTACTTTTCATTGAGGTCGCAATTTGCGACCTCAAACTCTCTGTTTCTTTTTCTGTCAGTTGAAACCGGAATTCTTCTGGAAACCGGGCGATATTTCTTTTTACAGCCTCATTCAACCGCTTGGTCTCCACATGATAAAGCATTGCAAGATCACTATCTATCATAACCTGTTTGTCACGGATGACATAAATTAGTTTTTCAATAGCAGGCTGTACAACTTCTACCATCTGTGCTTCCGCAGTTCCCTGGTCTATCACTTCATTTGTCATTTGATCAGCCATATAATCTCCCTACTCAACTTGAAATGCAAGTTTGGCACTTCAAGCTGATACATTCATTTTTATAAATTTTCAAAACCTGCCTTTATTTTACATTATTTTCATTCTCTTGCATACCATTATTTAGCCAATACAAATCTCGCTTGATATCCCGATTCTGTCTTCAGCATTTTCCAGTTGAGTACTCTTTTTATATGCACTGATTTTTTCATGAATAGAACGTTTTTCTTGTCCAGGCTCGTCCTGCAAAAAAACAGCCTGCCCTGATGAAAACTACTTCATCAAAACAAACTGTTCTATAAAAATTTCCCGATATTCTCTTCTGGAAATGCAATGATATTCTGGAAAACCTTGTCTATTCAAGAAATCCGGCTAACAAAAAAAATAATTTTTAACTCCATTTGCACTCCAGAGACAAAAACAAATCCCCGGGAAAGCCCATAAATACAGGCTTTTCCGAGGATTCGACTTCTATTCAAACTCGCAAAGTTCTATTTGCTTTGTAGTGCTTTCCCGTTATTTTAGTCTTTTAACAGTTCATTCATGAAATGTTTTGTGTATATTTGCTATGTTTTCATCAGATTGTATTGTCATTTTATTGTCAGCAATATGCTATACATTAAAATCAACTAATAGTCTTAAATACTATAACATTCATAAGGTACTTCAATTTCCCTACAAACCGGAGTTCTTCGACTCTTAATTGTATATTCCGCTACCACAGGGTTCTTCCGCAATTGTCCGTTTTTTGCTTCCAATGAAATTATTTCTGTGATAAAATGTTGGTATCAAATAAAGGCGGTATATGATAATGAATGATTCGTTGAAATTAGATATGTTTTTCCCAGGTGAGTTGCTGTCAATTACTTCTGTTGACCATGATGACAGTTCTATTCATATTAAAATGCGATCCAAAACA
>UQCM01000015.1 GCA_900539525.1 uncultured Blautia sp. | reverse complement strand
TTTCTCAACCTTCTTTCTCGGAATTCCTTATATTTGTATTATACAAGAAGCTCCTTTTCTATTTTATTCGAATGATGTTGCTCCAGACTCTGTATTGCTTATCAGGTATTTTCCACTGATAAGTTCATCTTTATCAAAATAATGATAAATGTTATACGCATCTGATAAATATATTTCCATTTCTGTAATTGCTTCATCTGTAATTTCAACATCCTGCCACTTTTCAAGCGCTACACAAGTATTATTCACAAAATAGATATCCTCACCATCAATCACATAATCTGTAATAGAAAGTGTTTTTTCACTTCTTTCGCAAATGAATCTTTCCGGATCACTCATATCGATTCTGCACAGATAATTATCTCCATCTGATGCATCAATATAATAGAGATATTTTCCGTTCATGATTGGAGAATAACTTTTTACATATGTAATATTTACTTCTTCACCAAATGTTGTGTTATATAAATGTAGTGACTCTGAATCCGCATCATCCTGGAATATCATCCAGTCAGAACCGATAAAATATGGATAGTAAACTTCTTTATTTACTACTTCTTTCAAATCTTTTCCATCCATACCTGTAGATACGAAATGATTATTTTCATCTGTAAAATAAATTCTTTCATTGTGAATCTGCATGTAATCGCAGACTCCTTTATAGAGTGTTTCAAGCCCTGATCCGTCCACATTGATTCGGCAGATTTCTTCTCCGTTCATAACGTAATAAAGTACATCCCCTACTTTATTTAAATATGTAGCTACTCCACGATCATCCAGGATTTTTGTTTCTTCAAATTCAGGAAAATCGCCTTTCATATGGAATGAAGTCGCAGCAAACGCTCCCTGTAAACCTGCTGCATGTGTCAGTCCATAAACCACATCATCTTCTACCCAGTAACGTCCATACATTATAAAGTTACTCATCACACGTGTCTGTTCTGCATTAAATTCCGGTTCATATGTTGACCAAGGATTAGATGCGATAGATTCTGGCATCTCTTCCTGATAAACAAGAACTATTTCCGATCCATCCTGCAGTGTCAGAACCATCTTTTCTTCTGAATAACTTCCTTTAAGCACTTCATCCGGAAGCCGGATTTCAAATTCTTCCAGTGTTCCTGTATATGTTGCTTCAAAATTATCTTCAAAAAGAACTCCACTTACTGTTCCTTCTTTTGAAAATGCAAGTGCCATAACCGTATCAAGTTCTCCATAGATTCCTACAATCTCTTCACTTGTAAATTCTGCCCCTTCCATTGTCATTGTTTCAACAACCCAGTACCCACTGTCCAATGTTATTTTTCCCTCTACTGCTGGTTCTTCTGATTTTTCTGCTCCTCCTGAGCCTCCGCATCCTGCAAGAAGACAAACTGTTATCATCATTGAAAGAGTCATACATATCCACTTTTTCATTGTTACTCTCTCCTCCTTCTCTAGCTACAATTCTTTTCCCTTTGACTAAAAAAACAAATTATAGTATACTAAATGAAATATGAAAGACCTTGCCTCAAATATCTATGATGCCAGGGTCAAAAGGTCATGATTTTCATGCTTGCATGAAAAATCATGACTCCTTGACCCGCTAAACATGAGAAAGTAGCCATTTTTCGAAGAAAAATGAGCGGATTTCGAATGTTTTTCGGATTTTGAGAGTGCGAAGCACGGAAAAATCCGAAGGCATCATGGGGTCAAATGCTTTTGACCCCAACATCATATCTATATATGTATATTATTCGATTCTCCCAGAATTGTCGCCACACTTTTTCTTTTTTTTTGTGTGGAATACAGTTTTCCTACCTGAAAAAGGGTGGGATAGAGGGTGGGATAAAGTGTGGGATTATTGATTTTTAGCAAATAATTACTAAAAGGAGTCTTTATGAAAAAATCCTTAGTATACAGCCCATTATTATTCGTTATCTGTGTATTAAACGGATGCGGAGCAATCGGCACTAAAACTACCAGCGTATCAATTATTTATGGTATTACTGCCATACTTTCCTTGTTACTTTTAATTGCCTATTGCTATCTGATTTACCAGAAGGATATCTGGTTCCTTCTGCTATTTTCTTCTGTCCTTGTTGTAAACGTAGGATACTTCTGTCTGTCTATCTCAACAGTTCTGGAAGAAGCACTTCTGGCAAACCGAATTTCCTACCTGGGTTCTGTCTTCCTGCCAATGTCCATGCTGTTCATTATTCTTGACATACTAAAAATAAGTTTCCCTAAATGGTCATCACTTCTGCTTTTTATCGTTGGGATTGCTATCTTTTTTATCTCAGCAAGTCCTGGCTATCTGACCATTTACTACAAAGAAGTTTCTTTACAGACAGTCAATGAAATTACTTGCCTTGAAAAAGTATATGGACCATGGCACAGTATTTACCTTTTTTACCTGCTGACATACTTTTCAGTAATGGTCTTTATCATTGCCCGCGCAATATATAACCATAATATTACTTCTGCCTGTCACTCTGTAATTTTTGCAATTGCAGTATTGATTAATATTGGAGTCTGGCTGATTGAGCAGCTTGTATCTATTAATTTCGAGATGCTCTCGGTTTCATATATAGTTACAGAGTTATTTTTACTTGGGTTGAATGTCATAATGACTGAGAACGAAAATCTGAAGAAGCAGATTTCACCGAAGCCGACACACATCTCTGCTCCTTCGTCTGAAAACACTCAGGAAACTGAGGAAAATAATCCTGAAGATTCTATCAGTGAGGTACAGAGACAGCTTCTGTTTAATCTCGAAAAACTCACAAAAACAGAACGTGTAATTTTTGATTTTTATATTGACGGACGGAGTACGAAAGAAATCATGGCAGAATTAAAAATCACGGAAAATACGTTGAAATTTCACAATAAAAATATTTACAGTAAGTTAAATGTCTCTTCCCGCAAACAGTTAATTGAAATATATTATCAATCATAGAAAGAATTATTAAAGGCTTACCTTTGCCGGAATTGTGATGCTCATAAGTGATGTGCACTTATAAAATGCTTTATCTCCTAATTATATATATTCCTTTTTCCGCACACATCGCACTTTAGTGCAAACTTTTCGGGCAAAAAAAATGCCGCCTTTTAAGACGACACTTCATATTTTTTGATTACTTATCGTTTATGATCAGACCGCTTTCCCTTGCACGGACGGCAAGCTCTGTACGATTCCTGAACCCTGTTTTATCTCTCATACTCTGAATATGGCCTTTTACGGTACGCAAAGACATAAACAGTTTTTCCGCAATAGCGGCATCCGACTCCCCTGCTACCAGTTCACGAAGAACCTCAAGCTCACGGTCAGAAAGGTTATCGCTAAAAGTATCTCCAAACTTAAGCGACGGCGTGGATTCAGGATAAACCTGTTCTCCTGCCATTGTTCGATCTACGACTGACAGTATTTCTTCTGCTTCGGAACTCTTGTACCAGAAGCTATCAACACCAACTGCGTGCGCTCTGTCAAGAAAGCTGCACTCAGGCTGGCTGGTAATAATAATGATTTTTGTTTCCGGAAAACTCTTTTTGATTTTTTCGGCAGCGTCCAATCCGTTTGCATTCATAGCCGTACAGACATCCATCAAAATCACATCTACTTTATTGGTACGACAGCAAAACTCTGCCAAAGCCGCACTCTCCACAGACTGGATATGGTGATACGTTTCGCTGTTTTTTATGTAGATTTCAAGAAGCTGCCTGGCCATAGGATCATCTTCTACAATCAAAACATTTATCACAGGTTATCCCTCCTTTTCTTTAGAACAGTCAGTTTGAGAACAAATCCGGATTGATACAACAATTCCATTGTTCCGCCGATACGCTCTGTTTTCTGTCTAAGCGATCCAAGACCACCGCCTTCCACAATTTGTTTTTGTGGTTGCTTACCGTCATTGGTAAAACAAACGGAATAGTTTTTTTCATTTTCCGACAACTGAATACAAAGCGTTTTTGCATCCGCATGCCTGACTGCATTGGTAAGTGCTTCCATCGCTGCTTCAAAAAACAGCCGATTGGCATCTTCTAAGTCCGGCATCTGTCCGGTGATGTCAACTTCAATTCCGGCAGACCGTGCAACTTTTATAAGCATATCCAAAGGCTTATCATTTTTCGGTATTTCCGATTCCATATGAAGCATTGCTATGTTCCGCTTCAGTATTTTAATCAGCTCTTCGGAATTGTCACTCTCACCCTGTAAATAGCACCGCGTCAAAAGCAATGCCTGCCCAAGTTCCCGATGAATACGGGCTTTTGTTTCCAATCGCTCCTTTTCTCGTGTAAGCTCATCCACATTCTCACCGTACTTAAGCAGACGATGATTCATAACAGAAAGCTCTGCATTCTTTTCTTTCAGTTCTTCAGTCAGTTTATTCAGCTGTGTTGTTTCCGCTGCCGTAAGCTGCGTCATACCGTCAATCACCTCTCGGGCAAAAGTCCACACCGTTTGATCAGGCAATCGGAAAGACGGATTTGCACCCATAGAAAGCCTTGTTACGCTCGACTGTATTTCTCCTTCGCATAAGTTTTCCCAAAAAGCATTGGCGTTTTGTAAATCTCTGCCGAATATGGTATAGCATAGATTATTCATACAGTAATTTATAAGCATCACCATACCGGTTTTGTTAGCAAAGCAAAGTCCTGTGTTAAGATTATCAAAACTTTCCTTTACTGACGAACGAGAGATAGAATTCTTTTCAATCTGCCATTCCTTTACCGCGATAATCAAAAGCACTGTCAAAATGGAAAGCAACAGCAACATGGGTAGTATGACCGGCAATGCTGTCACACGCTCCACAAGCGGCGACGTCCTCCAGGACGGATGGTAGGACTTTACCTGAGCGGCAAACAAAATCAGCATTGTTCCACCAAGTAAAAAGCAGAGCAAAACAAGGAACTTAGGCATCCGTTTTTTCTTTCGAAATGTTCGGAGCAACAGACAAATACTAAAACAGACCGCAACAAATGTTACTACAAGAAAGAGAGCCTTCACTGCATAATTCAAATCACAAAAACCTGTCATCTGCCGTCACCTCCCTCTGAAAGAAATAAAGTAACGGTAACATCCTCATCCTGAATATCCCATTGGAATGTTCCATATGAGACAGACAACTCAGACATTACATGTTCCGCAATCTCTTCACTGCATCCAATCTGTAACTGCATTTTGACAATACCGTCTTTGCAGTCAAGATGTATCAGCATTGCAGTAGCATCATCAAGCAATCTCTCCACTATGTTTTCATAAAAATCAAAGGCGACAACTGCATGATTAAGCTTAAGCTCTCCATCGCATTTACTGTCAAATGAAGTGGACACATCCCCAAGCCGTAAATTGTCAAGCGACTCTCTGATACAATATTCAAGCTCTCTCGCAGGGATACGTTGGCCTTCCTCACCAAGCATCAGGAGATTGCCACGCCGCTTGATATACGCACAAATCACGGATACCTTTGCAATTACACTTTTTGCCAGCTTCGGATTGGTCTGTGCTAGTTTCAAAAGTTCATCTGCTTTTGCAAGCTGAGGTGCGACTTCTTTTGCAATCCGATCATACATACGACTCTTTTCTTCCGTCCGGGCACGGTTTTCTTTCAGTTCCAGCTCGGCTCTTAGCAATTCATTGTTTTCTCCAAGCCTTTCCTGCGTGTCACGGAGTTCTTCTATGAGGTCGTTGATTTGTTTGACATCGTCCTGCCACAGAATATGACCACCAGTAATTGCCTTACTGTGAAGTATGGTATCTCCCATATCGACAGGTTCTGTCTCTGCACTTTTCATCACATCCTCGGTTAAGGCTACGGCTGTGCCGGAAACCATACATGGTCTGTAATCCGCATCAACAATCTGTGCGGGAACCGTTGAAACAGCAAACAGTTCGTCATAATTTGTGTTAGACGGGATATGACCGCTTTGAATTGCACTTTCCAGTAATGATACAACAATGATGCAGTCAATCGCCGCCATATCGCCGTGAGCCAGTTTTAAGCAATACAAAATCCAAAAGATGACGCCGCCACATAAAATCACAGCAGGAAGCTTTTGAAAGCTCTTGCTTCCTGGTACACGGCTCTTCTTAAGCAGCATTACCACAAAGTAAATACCGAGAATAAGAAACCAGGCCATTATTATCAAATACAAAAAATGATAGTTGTAATCGGATTCACAGTTTTCAAATCCTTTTGGAAACGAAAAAACAAGCTGATGCAGGTCATTTGTAAAAACTGCCAGCACTAGCAATACTGCAGGTATGCAAAGATATTTCATCCGATGCGGCGTTTCGTAATTCTCCGCTTTACCGATATGGTCAATAATGAACACTCCCAAGAGTGGAACCAGCACGATCGGTATATAGTAAGCATACCAACAGTAACGCCCTAAATCCGTACCATTGCTGGTAATAAACTCCCATTTGCATGTTCTAAGAATCAGCCAAAATGCCAACAAACTACCTACTGCTATCAAATACATTCGAATCTGTTTATTGAGAATCCTTCGCTTTATAGAAGAACACCACGCAATGATGAGCGATATCTGGATTACGCTTCGAATCATTACCAGCAGCATTTTAGGAATGGGTGATGAAACCTCTGTGTGAAGTGCACGGGAGTAATATGCAATTATCAATAAAACTGCAACAAAAATAACATATATCACGTTTTTCTGATGTATTTTTTTCACGTGTAAGCACCTCATTTTTACTTTCCGGATAGAATAACCATTAACCGTATTCCCCTTGTTAAAAGTATTATATGATGCCAGGGTCAAAAGGTCATGATTTTCATGCTTGCATGAAAAATCATGACCTTTTGACCCTTGGCTCATTTTATTTTAATTTTTATCTTTGCTTTTTTCTTTGTTCCATCTGTAGACATTGCGGCAATTGTCACTATACGACCTTTTCCTGCCTTATAGGTTTTCACCACGCCCTTAGATGATACTGTTGCATATTTTTTATTACTTGTACTCCATTTTAGTTTTTTGTTTATCTTTTTTGATGATAGATTCGGTGTTACAGTTGCTTTGATTTCTAATTTCTTACCGGCTTTCACGGTCTTTGAAGCCTTTAGGCTAACCTTCTTTACTGCGTTTGGCATAATCTTAATCTTATAAGCAGCCTTCTTTCCGCTTCCATCTTTTGCAATTGCTGTAATCGTTACCGTCTTATTCTTACCGGCTTTTTTCGTTTTCACTACACCTTTCGATGAAACCGTTGCATATTTTTTATTACTGCTTTTCCATGTTACTTCCTTATTGGCTGCATTCTCAGGTGAAATATTTGCTGTTAACTGTATTTTTTTACCTGCAGCAATTTGTTTCGATATACCGGTAATCTTAATGCTTTTTACCTTTTCATTCTTCGAGGTATAAATGGTAATTTTCATTTTTGTCTGGTTTCCGGCTTTATCCGTTACCACAATTTCCTGAACCCCATCTACAGGTGAAAGTGTAAATGTACCATCTTGTGAAATGGCAATATTCTTTCCATTACTGGTGACAGATACAACATACTTTTTGTCTACTTTCGCTTTTACATCTCCGTAGTAGACACCACCATCCTGAATACCTGTAACAACAGGAGCCTGTTTTAGAAGAACCACACCCTGAGAATTTACATATACCTTATTTCCTGCTTTATCTGCAACTTTAGCATAAACAATGTATTCACCTTCTGCCTCCAGTTTCAACTTAGCGGTATATTCCTTCCATGCAAGTGAAGAATCTTTCAGTTGTATTTCTGTCAATGGCTTACCCGAAATGTAATAGCTTATATCTGCTACTCCGCTTCCTGCATCCTCTGCTATGATTTCTACCATCTGCGATTTATTATAGAAAAGTCCAAAGGTAATCGTGTTCAAGAAACTCTCCCATTTATTTTCCGCAATTGAAATCCTGGCTGCAGGTGCTGTCTGGTCTAAAACACCTTCCACTGAAATCGTCTGGTCTTTTTGTATATTTTCTATACAATAATAACCTTCTGCATCCGGGTTTAACGCCACATCATTTGCTTTTACAACAAAGTTCTCCGTCTTCGTGTAACCCTCTTTCACTTCAACTTTAAACTTGTAAGAACCTGCATATGGAATGACGTTGGATTCTGCTGTTTCTACGTACTCATATCCGTCTCCCTCTGTAAGATAAATTGTGTAATACTTTAATTCCGGTTCACCGGTTTCTATACGTAAGGAATCTTCAAACGTAACTCCACTTCCTAATTCCGCTTCAAATTTTCCTATAACCTGGCTCGCGCCTCCTGCACCGGTTGTTTCTACCACGTTTCCATCTGCAATAAATGCTGCATCCCCGCTGGCAATTTCAAAAGTTGTACCCGGAAGTTTTGTTAAATCAATCTTTGTGCCATCCTCTAACACACCGATCATAGATAAGCTAAGTCGTTTTGTCTCCGATATATCCACAATACCTTCTGACGTTTCTTCGTTCTCTGCACATAGTTCTGTGTATTTTAATTCATTGGCTAATTTTGAAATCAAATCTCCATTTTGTAATTCCAGCGAAACAGTCGTTTCATTTCCTGCTGCATCTTTTGCAGAAATTGTTAATGTGCTGACATAAGTATCCATGTTGTTTGGCACATCTAAGGTCAGGTCTAACAAGCCATTCGAGATCTTCGCATTTAAATCTCTGTCCGCCTCGCCAATAACAGTTCCATCTATCGAAAATGTGTATTTCGCATCATTTTCTGCAACGGCTTTGATATTTACCTGCCCATTTCGAATGATATCTCCGGAAATCGGTGTTTCTACCAGCAATAGCGGTGCTTTCGTATCTACTACCACCGATTTTGTTATTATTTTCTTATCTCCCTGTTCGTTTTCACAAGAAAATTCCAAAATATGTTCTCCGTCTGTCAGGGACAGATTTTCTGTAAATTGAGTGCCGGTTGTATCGTATTGATATACTTTTCCCTCTGCTCCATCTACGCTCAACGTTCCCTTCACCGGAATATCACTCTTGATGATTAATTCTGCTGCATTTTCAGCTATATTTGCAGCTTCTTTCTCCGGAATATCTGCTCCATTTACATTAAAAGTAATATTTGGAAGTTTGTGTTCACGAAGAACACATGCTTCACTCTTCTTTTCTGAACTGCAATATATCGTTTCTTCGCTATGATCTGCTGCACGTACAGATACCTGATACGTTTTTCCCGGAGTATATCCTATATTAACAGTATTTCCTGTTTCCCGGGCTTCTCCATTGCTTAAGGTTTCATATTCCATCATTTCATAGCTTCCACCAATACGCAGTTCCCCATTTTTTGCCTGCTCTTTCGTAAAGTAAAGTCCACTTTCTTTTAATTCGTTATCTTCATAGACATCTACATAATAGCCGGCTACTTTCTCATCTGTAAAATCATCGGTTATCTTCACTTCTAACTTGTTATTTCCGCAGTTCTCAAGCTGCACGTTCTCTACGCTGCCCGGCGCTTTGCTATTTTCATGTGAAATCGGGGCTTTTGACTGCAATGTACTGTAAGTTTTACCTTCTTCAATAATTGTTACATTTACATAATAATCTCCGCTTGGTAAAGAATCCGGAATTGTCACGTCGGTGGTTCCGGCAGTAATTTTATCCAATCCGGATATCTCTGCTAAGGTAACATCTGCTTTTTCTCCTGCTTCTTCTGACAAGGTAATATGTAGTTTCGTGTTCTCCGTAGCATTTTGGGCATTCCAGCAAACATTTAACTGATTTCCATTTTTAGTTGAAGTAACCTCTCCTGTCAATTCCGGTAATTCTTCTACTTCAACAACACCGACAGAAACCGGCAGTCCCGTTCCATCTTCTCTCGTTGCGGTAAGAAGATATGGCTCTGCATTGCCTTCTAAGGCAATATATGCAACAGCATCTTTTCCTTCACCAACGATATTCACATTTGAAGACTGTGTAGCTTCCTGCTTTTCTGCAAGAGTACCTTCCGCACTGTAGAAATCTAACACATTCTCACCAGTTCCATTTTTCTGCACAAGAAGGCAATCTTTCGTAAGGCTGTCGCTTGCACTTACTGTATTCACAGTTAACAGGTAAGTTTTACCCGGTGCTAATGTTATCAAGTGTTTATTTACCTCTACATTTGACTGTATGCTTGTATTCGCGCTTCTTTTTAGACTTCTTGAGCTTTTCGAGCTTAGTGATCTTATGTCAGCATCAGTAAGTGATACATCTTTACCACTACCACATACAAAGTTCAAATTCGAACCGAGCTGCAGATATTGTGTTTCTCCTGTCGTTTCATCATAATCAACTGCACGCGGCTGCGTCATCTGTGCATATGCTGCCTTCGCTGTCCTTGCTTTCCCTGTCTTGAAGCTTACTTTTCCCGAATCCCAATAATAAGTAAATCCGAGACGTATAATTTCAAGCAAGGTCACCGAGCCCCACATTTTTTTCGTGCCTCCGCCTAATTCAGCCGAGGCTATTTCCATACCACCAACGACAGGTATGAAGGAAGGCACTGAAATTGCTACACGCAGCATCATTTCAAAAAGTTCTTCCCTTCCTATCACATAAAAACTTCCTTTGAAAATCTGCAGGAAATTCACACTGCCTTCCAGGGACACTTCCATGCTTGGATACCATGCAAGACGAATACTTCCACCATCTAAAAACTTTGCCTGCTTCACAAATTTCAAACTGACATCCGACAGTTTTACTCCAATTGAACGTAAAGACAAGGATAAATCTGCTGATCCTGTCATTATTTTCATCAAATCAAACTGTACGTTTAACAGTAATGTCAATGGCGGAATTCCATCTGTTCCGTAAATCGTATCGTAGAGGTTTTCAAAACCGCCGCCACCTCCTGTCAGCCAGAGCACACCCAGACCATCCACATTAACACCAGGTTCAAAACCACCCAGTGTGAAGTACAGCTTGTCCGGAATCGGTGCACCACTTTCGTTCCCTTTTACGACCAGCGCAAATGCCATTTCAAAATTAAGTGTTTTGGCTTGTCCTGATACACCCACTTCATAACCTCCAACGGTATTAATTGCAAGGTCTCCTTCCATGGAATTTGGTAAAAAGCTTACAATATTTGGCAATGTCAGATGAGCATCCATATTAATACCAAGATATCCTGTCTTCTTTCCATTGTTTCCATAGAGAATATCATTGATAGCCACACCACCTGAAAACTTTGTTACTTCCTGTTGCTCCGGTGCTTCTTCTGAAACCCAGCTCTCAAATCCATACGGATCTAATCCACTCGTACTGTCCATCTTCTTAAAAGTCCAGGAACTGGATTTACTTCGATTTTCTCTTGCCACCTTAGCACCACCCGGTGTCATGAACGAAAGATCTAACCCACCACCAAAAGAAATAATGTCATAACTTTTAGCATTTTCATCGATGCTGTTTCCTGCGGTGTCATTCATTTTTCCAAATATACCATAGCGTAAATCTATCAGGAAACCACCTACACTTTGGAGAAAACCATAGGAACCATCCCAGGAAAGCTGCATATATTCCTGATTTTCTCTGGTTGTATCTCCATCCAATGTTTCACCACGACTGTTATATATTGGAATTACATATTCTGTTCCTTCATTTAACCTGATATAAGAAGTCCCGTCCCGTACCAGAGTAGAAGCACCTACCGTTGTCAGCTTACCATCCATGGCAATTTCAACACTTCCACCATTTACGCTTACATCAAAGTTATTTCCTTCATAAAGCAACGCATTATTAATTGTAATTGATGTGTCTTTTCCGCAAATACGGTAATTCTCGCTATCATTCTCCTTTAACAGACTTCCACGCAAGGTCAACAAAATTTCTTCCGTCGAATTGGTTTCTTCTAACTTTGAAAGATACTGATCATAGCCACTCTCATCTCTAAATGCAGTTACCTTGTATGTATTCTCTGCTCCTGTACTTACCGCTAAAACACCGTAACTGTCATTCCGATAAGATTCATCGTCAGTCATCACCACCGACATTCCATCCGAATAAATATCCTCCGGGACACCATTTGGCCGATTATTTTCTGACGAATCCCAAATCAGATGTATGTCATATTTTCCAGGAAGCATATACTCATTCAGGTAAAAGCTTACTGACGTTCCATCTGCACTAATCGCCATACTCTCTTTTTCTACTCTATAAGTAACAGATGCATCTGCTTCACCTCGCAGTTCTAAATAACGGAATGAATGATGATTTAAAAAGGTCATTCCCTTTCCACTCATCGTCAGATATCTGCCATTATCATTATAAAGAATCTGCGGTTCTACTGAAAGAATAGAGATTGTTGGCAATGTCGGGTCTTTTGCCGGAATATATATGGTATTCTCTGTTGTTCCAATACAGAAATCCTCAGCATATACACCTAATTTATTGACTTGCGGGTCAAAGTTGTAAACCTTAGTCACAAAACTTCCCAATTCATGGGATTCTTTAGGCGTAAATTGAAAATCAAAATATGTCGGTATGGATTCACCCGGTGAAAAATCCTCAATCTCCGTACATACCGGATTAATATTATCGTATACCGTCCATTCACCTGAATCATCTTGTCGTTCTGCCGAAATCCCCATAGCATATACAACTACACGTACGTTTTTCCAGGTAATTCCTGAATCATCAGGATTGGTAACGGTTGTATTGATTCGCACACGATTATTCTCTCGTCCTGTTGAACCCACAAAGGCTGTTCGTGCTTCGTTAAAATTCATACGGGCAGGAGCGGTCGTATGAATCAACACCCGATTTCCCTCATTTTTCAGATTGGCCGTTACACCGTAATAAGTAGAAAAGCTCTTACTTTCTCCTGCTCCTAAAACGCCTAAATCGTAATAAAGAGCAACTGCGGAGTCTGCTGTCTTAATACGATTGATCTTGCTGGTAAAGTTATATTTTTCATCAACCTTATAGTCAAACTTGGTAGACGCAAGATTTGCCCAGTGAGCAAAAATCATTTTATAAGGCTTTTCTGTTTCATTTACGCTGTTCACTCCAAACGCAGCTATAGATGAATCGCTGACACTGTCTCTTGCAAAATAGTCCACCGGAACGAATTGTCCCTTAGTACGATCTAATTCGGTTTCTGTTACATATCCCTGAAAACCATTTCCGAGGATATCATCTCCTGCTTCATATATTGCGTAATCCTGGTCTCCAAGCTGTGTATCCATCAACAACCGGCTCTTAATACTTTTTTCTGAATCTGTTGTGTTCTCAACCGTATAAATAATCTGAGCTGTTCCTAATTGTTCAGATGCCTCATTATTTACCAGTTCGATACGTTGTGTATATCGAATACCGCCAACTGACCATACACTTGTAATTCCCTCTGTATCACTTGTGGTCTTCACCTTCTCTGCAAACAGATAGTCGTTACCAAAAATATACTCTTTCCCATCTTCTCCTCCAACCTGGAAAGAAGTGAAGGAACTGTCATAGTATTCTCCCGAGTGTAACAGTTGCTTATTGTTGTCGGTGTCTTTTCTAAGATCACCTTCTTTGGTATTAATCGTATATCCGCCATTTTCCTTATTAACGACAACTTGCAGATATTCATTTGAAACGCTCACTGTACCTGTCTCTTTACTTTGCTGTGCCAGCGCTTCCACAGGAAGCGACTGGAACGCAAGAACAGTGGCTAAAAAACCTGCTAAAACACGCTTTAACATCTATTTTCCACCTCCCTATTTGAGTAACTATTCAGAGTCCATTCGCAAAATCGCCTCTGCGAGGCTTTCCTTTTGCTCATGCAGGGCTCTCGCCCTATAGATTTATAAAATTTTGCTCTGCTGAGCAAGCTCCCCAGAGCAAATTTTTATAAATCCGCATGACTCTGAACAGTTACCTATTTGACGAAAATATACACCAGATAAGCATCACGTTCTGCCGTCTGGATCAGCACTGTATAATAACCACTTTCATTCACTGCAAAGCTGTCTTTAAAAGAATTACCATACTTCATTTGTGCCTTTGTCAGATATCCCTCAGACCAATACATGCTGATTCTTCCGCCTGTTACTGCTGCATCTTTTAATTTCTCAGGAAGCTCAATGGATATATTGGGGTTATGTGCCTTTTCAATAACTGCCATACCACCGGAAATCGTCTGCTTTCCGTTTACTATGATACAGGTATCTTCTGCACTCATTACTTTTAGACGTCTTGTCTTTTGTGTTTTATTCCCAACTTCATCGCTTGCAATTAATTTCACTATGTAGCTTCCCGGTGTTTTCAAAACGGACTCATCTAATTCGACTTCCAGTTTACATCCCTTGTTACTATATCCACCCTGTGCATAATCCTGAACTTCAACGCCTTCTGTTATCGCAGCTTTCACGTCTGCAACGCTGCAGCCTGCTAAGACAACGGCAGCTTCTGATGGCAGGGTAACCCTCGGAGCATCCTTATCCAAAAAGCCAATCGTAAGTCGGGAAACACCTGTATTACCGTACTGATCTGTAGCGATCATTTTATAATTTCCATTTTTACTGATTCGATAATTTGCATAAACAGACGCACTTTCAATACTTAATTCTGTTTCTTTCGAATTGCTGTTTTCCTCTACAATCACAACCTTTGTCTTTGCTTCGTCCGTTGTAACCTGCAGTAAGAAGTCCTCTTTACGAACATCTGCCACATAATTCATTGCATCTTCTTCTTTCCCCAGCATGTCAATTTTACTTCCGTCCAGTTCTTTAAAACAGAAGCTTAACGTTGGCGCTTTTTCATCAATTTCTGTTACGCGCACACTGCTGCTCACGATATTTCCGACCTTATCTGCAAATGTAAACCTGTATTCTCCATTTTTGTCTATAGTCTTCGCGTATGTCGTCTGATAAAGAATTTCTCCGTTTTCCCCTGTTACTTTTTCATTTGCACTGGTAACTGCTTCATCAAACTCGAATTCTATTGTAACTTTATTTGTTGCTTCCACATATTTCTTTTCTGTTTTTACAATAGATGGTGCAACCTGGTCAATACAAGTAAGAGCTCCCTCTTCCGGGAATGTATAATCTGCCGAGTTACCACATACATCATATACAGTAAACCTGGCCTGACAGTTTTCTGAAAATTCTAAAGTCGCTGTATTTCCCAAAAAGCTTACCGTATACCCCGCTGTTTTTTCTGATTTTACAAGCTTAGCTACTGTTTCATCAAATTCAAGATACAGGCGAACAGACCCATTTGTCAGTTCATTTATATTTCCCGAATTTGTCAGCCACTGGCTTTTCGTCAGAACCGGCGCACTTTTATCTACAACAGATACTACCGCAAGTAAGGTTGTTCTATTTCCAGCTGCATCTTCTAGCAGAACCTGAACCTCTCCGTTTTGTGAAAATAAGAGATACTCTCCGTTTGCATCTGTTTTTACGCCTTCCGTAAGAATCATACTGTCAGCTTCATGCTTAATATATACCTTTACATCTCCATTATCCTGCTTTTCATATACAAATTCGCCGGTCGGTGGAATAAGATCTATGTTGTTTACACCTATTTCCACATCCACGCTATTTTCGGCGGTCAGTTTAAATTTCGCATTTCCATTATCGGTAAACGTAATTCTACACTGTTCTTTATTATATTTAATGCAATCGGTATCTTCTGCTTCTGATATAACTGCCGGTATTCTTTCACCTTTTTCATTTAATGCTTCCATCCAAACGGTTACATTTTCAGCAGAAGGCGCTAACTCTGCATTTGCAATATCCGTACTTGTGTAAACTCCCATATTTTCTGTACCTTGATAGAACGTAACCAGATAATCTGTAATTTCGCCGTTCTCAGAAATAAATCTGGTGTTTTCTTCCTCCACCGTAAGTGTTCCTTCATTACCGGCTTCATCTACATATTTAAACGTATAAGAACCGGGACTTGAGAAATTGTATTGTCCATTGCTCTCATCTAAAAAGGTAACATTTTCATCATCAAAGCTTACAATCTTATAGCTTACCTGTCCGTATACTGTTGTCGTTATCTCTCCGTTCTCCGCATATGTCGTTATTTCTCTGCCAAGAACTTCACGGTCCCATGTCGGAACAGGAGGTTCCCTGTCAATATTCTTCACGTAACAGGTTAATGTCATTTCGGAAATCACACTGGTATGCTCACTGTCTGATATTGCCAGAGTGTAATTTTTTTCCCCATTCTCTGTAAATACAATATTTGCATTACGATAATAGGTCTGGCCGTCAATTTCTACACTCTCACTACCCGTCATGGTTCCTTCTGCTTTCACATAAAGATTTTCTGCTTCTGCTGAAATCATGGCAGTTACATCTTCTTTTGTGCTTGTCGTATGAGAATACATGACATTATGCTTATATGCTGCATCCATGTTTGCCGCAATTTCCTGTTCATATATTCTTCCAAACAAATCTGCATATTCAACGGTAAATGTACCGGTTTCATATATCGGAAGATTTCGGAATGCAACCGCGTATTTCTCTTTTCCCTGATCACTTTCCATATTGAGTAATTTTACCGGTGCATGAAAGCTAAGTGCACTGCCGAAACTATATTCTGCCGGTTCTGCACACACTTTTGGAGCATCCACGGAAAGCGGAATCGTTTTTTCACTATGATCACCGTAAGGCTCTGTCGCACGTATGGTAATTGTCTTCGGTTGTACTCCTTTTCCATCTTCCATTGATTTTGCTGCAGAACGAATACAGAATGTACCGTCTTCCTCCCAAACCGTATCGGAAAGTCTGCCCGGGAATGCATTTTCTTCCTGATTTATTGAATACCAGATTTCACTGACATTCTGCTCTTCTTCTGTTTCATCCTCCGGATTTTCCTCAAGCCATTTCATGTACTCATCATCAAAACGGAATTCTAAGGACTTTGTATTCTGTTCCACTTTACCGCTTACTTTAATCTGCGTTGTACTTTCTGATTTCAAATCCGAAATCTCCGGTGCAGTACTGATATAATCAATCTCTTTTGTCTCTGTTTTTACATTTCCCTCCTTGTCAGTAAGTGTTACCGTAAGTATCCCATTTCTCTCAAAGCGCCAAATACTCTCTTTTAAATCACCTGGATCGCCACCATCTATTCGGGCAGCCGATGTTCTATCTTCATACTCTGCCGTAACTTCTATTTTCTCAAGTTCTTCTCCATTTGTAATACATGCACTGACTTCTACCGCATCCTTTATTTTTGTGCCGTCTTCCGGTTTCGAAATATCTGTTGTTATCTCGATCTCAGGTTCTACTACCTCAATGATAATTTTATAGACTGGGGATAGATTTCCCGAGCATGACTCAAACTGATAATAAAACTCATTTAATCCTGTTTTCAGTTCCGGCTCATAGGATAATGCCATAAGAGAATTATAATATGCACCTTCTTCGCCTGTATCCCAGGAACCACTTTGTTTATAATAGTTACCCATCGGCGTGTAGATTGATTCAAGCTTAATCTCTCCTGTAGTATCATCATAAGATAACCCATCAAGCGATGCGCATCCCATGTATGCATTTCTGGCTTCATATGGACTATCAAACTCAGTAAGATCTGTCTTATCTTCCAGTTCCACATTATAAGTACCATCCATCGCATAAAATACAAGCATTGGTGCAATCTCTTCTTCACCTGAGACACTCCTTGGTTTAATCTCTTCTCCACTTGAGACACTCTTATTTCGTGATATGGTGATTATCTGCACATCTTCTGTTTTATCAACAATTTTTCCATCTTCCCAGACAAGATTTGCCGCTTTTCCTTCTGCTGCCCAATCCCGAACCGTTTCTGGTGTGATTGTTACTTCTCCATCTTCTCCTTCTTTCCAATCAAATTTCGTCATTCCGGCAACACCGCCTGAAATTTCACATTCATTTGTCACAGTGAACCAATGAATATCATGAATCGGTTCTAATTGCTTTGCCTCCTCACCTTCTACTGCCGGTTTTGATTCTGCAGGAACTATATAAACGTCTATTTGAAAACCTTGCGGTCCATTCTTTATATGTTCAAATACAGACGCCGGAATCATTTTATTAATGGTGTAACAATCGCACACGATCTTATTTGTATGCGCATCAAAACGATCTTCAATAAATTTGTCTGCCGGTACGAAATCTTCTCTTGTAATCGGTACTGTATAGATTACTTCCTGTGTATCACTATCCGATATTTCAATTCTGGAATTTTGATAATCAATTTCATTTCCTCCATATGCTTTCCCTAAATAGATTACATTGGTATAACATAAATCATTTCCGGTCAGGAAAAGATAACTATCTTCCTGTCCGCTTGCATATTGCATATCCCCGGAACCAAAACGGGCATTGTAGACCTCTACGTTAATAGGGGTGATGTTGCCATAGTCGCTATAGTTTATTATTGCTCTGTCCGTAAAGTTGTTCAGAAATTGAAAGGTAATGGATTCATAGGAATAGTTTCCTTTTGTATCTTTTATTCGAACTACCAGACCTCCCGGACGATTCATTTTTTCCACAGGATAAAAATATTCAGCGCTACTCCACACATCAAATTTTACATCCTTTGAACTTAATGTCATCGAGCCTGTGTAAAATGTCTCTTCACCACTCTGACCTGTTTGCACATCCGGCACAGTTGTCAAATCCATTACTGTATATCCTTTATATCCTGTGTCTGCCGGATAATTGCCTGGAATAGCATTATCCTTTTCTGAATATGGCTTCGCCATCCAGCAATACGCCAATTCGACTACATCCGTAAAATCAACCTTTACACTTGGTGTTCCGCTAATCAGACAATCTGTCGGCGTATCACTTGTCAGTTTCACTCCCGCTTGTGTATTATCAAAAGTTGAAGTAAATGTCTCTGTTACGGATTGTCCTGCCGCTGTAACTGTTACCTTCACGGTACTCTCATAAATTGCCTGTTCCAAACCAATGTTCTTATTTTGAATCTCAATATATTGTTCTGTTCCGTCACCGGTAATGGTTTCTGTTGTCGTACCTTCCGTTTTCGTTTTTGTTACCTTCCACTCATAGCTATAATGAATCTCTGACAGATCACGCACAAACAGTTGAAGCTTGTCATTATCCACCCATCGGCTTTCGATCCTTGGTGCAATTGTATCTGCATGAATCTGTACATATTTTGTCTGGCTTCCTCTATTTCCTGCCTGATCCGTTACAGATAATCTAATTCCCAGTTCTCCTAATTCACGTTCTTTCGGAAGTTTAAGAAACAGGTATCTGTTATAGCTTCCATTCGAACCGCCGTCCGCGAAAATGATATCCGCATTGGCGCTTCCATTCTCTGCTGTCTGCCAATCATTATCTGCTACGGCCTCCGTATCAAATAAGGCATATTGGAAATCTTCACCATTTCCATTAAATGACGGAGAGGAATAAATCGACATAACCCCTTCACAACCTTCCAGGGAATAATCATCTTTCATTGTTAATGGGATTCGACAAATCGCTTCTGTTGTATTATCATTAGCTCCGCCCTCTATCCACTCAGGCTCTCCTATTGTCGATGTTGCCGGATGAAAGTCCAGTTTGTATTCACTGTTATAGGAAACTTCCTCTCCGTTAAATTTTCCATCCTCAATCAATGTGCCGGCTAATTCATTTCCAACAGCGTCTTTTATGTTCAAACCATTTTGCGTTTCTAATGTTTTGATTTTAATCGGTTCCCCTGGTGTTTCCGTTTTCCATCTATTTGAACCAACGAAAAGATGATACTTTAGGGTTGTCCTTTTTGCACTATTTCCGGTTGCTGATGTCACCGTCATACCATAGTTTCTATAATGGCCATCACCACCGCCAAGCTGTACCGGATTTCCATCACCATCTAACACGTTCAGCGTCAGTAACGGAAAATCTTCCGCCCCTCTTCTAAAATAAGAAAAATCTCCTACATTAGCAATTTCTTTTGACAGGTTTACTTCTATGTCAATGTATTCTCCGAACCTGACATATTCTGAATCGGAACCATCTGTTGTAACTTTTACATCTGTAATCTTTAACGGACGCTTATCTACAACCAATTTATCTGACAAAGTTTTTTCAAATCCGGTTACATTTCCCCCGGTGCTCATCCCCATCGGGTTCCCCGACAAATCATAAATATGGCTAAAAAGGTCTCCATTATCTGAAGAATTAAATTTCACTTTACGGAACTCGTAGTAATCTCCTCTTTTCACTTCCTCATTCGGGTCTTCGATCGTGTATTTAAATATCATTGCCGGAAGCGAAGTATTTTTACTTGGCGCATAGCTGTAGAATTTTGCTGAAGCAGCTGTTGCAGAAGAACCACTTATTCCCATCGTTTCTATTTTCAAAGACAAATTTGAAAGAAACGAATCGATCGATTCCCCTTCTTTCAAACGGAATGTTACCGGTTCATCAAATACAAGTGCAATATAGACATCTCTATTTTCAATGTCATCCTCTACGCCCAGGCTGGTTAATGGCTTCATATCCCAATCCATGAAACCGACTTCTTTATCCTCCGGAATTCTATTATTCTCTTCATCCTCAGAATCATAGACCGGATTCTGATCATATATACCAACATAGCTTACTTTTGGCCCCTGCTTATCCCTTCCATATACGGTAATATTCCTGAACTTAACAGGACTGACACGACCGAATGCATTCTTTCCTTCAAAAGTTAAGCTCTTATTCGAATCGCCACTTCCCCAATATTTCTGCTCATCAGAAAATAAAAGTGCATTCGAACTCATATTAAAATTATCCCATCGATCATAAGTTGGTGTCCTTTTCGTCTCGTTTGAAAAAGCACTGAAACTTGCGTGAATCTTCGTAACCTTCTTTGCGACAAAGTACGATTTTTTCTCTTCTCCACCTCGTGCCTGTAATCCGTATGAAAAATTAAGATCACCTTTAGAGATAAGGTTTAACATATTTCCATTGTATTTTGTATCTTTCTTACCATCTTTTATCGGATCAAAACGGTGATTTGTCCATTCTCCCGATTCTGTTTTTTCATAAACATTACCAGTCAGACCTGTAGACTTCGCATAACGCATACGGTATGTTCCTTTTAATGTACTGGAGATATATTCCGGTAATGCAGATCCGGGCACTCCCTGATAATTTACTTTCAAAACATCATCTAATAAGAACAGATCATTCAATAAGTAATTGTTTTTACTCAGCCATGCCCTCTGTTCTTTATATGTAACATCTTTCTTAGACAATACCGGATCCGTCCCCAGCACAGTCATCGCATCATCAAACAACGCTACCGTTCTGGTCTCGCTGTTCACATTCTTCGAATCATACGGAATCGAAAGTTCCGTCGGTGGATCATAAGTGTAGTTTGCTTCTGCCCCCACACTCATATCCGGAATCGGAAATAAATTCATAAACACAGTAGCTGCACACAGCATACTCAGTACTCTTTTCTTCACTTCTTTTCTTTTCATTGCTTTTGCGTTCATAGATTTTCCCTCCTCTCACGTCCTGACAGCCTGGATCTTAATAATCAAAACCGTGTTAAACCGCTGGTAATACTTTACTACTCAGTTAACATATATCCCCCTTAAAGTATATCAAAATAAAAAAAAAGAAAATAGTGACTTTTAGTCACTACTTCTTTCTAAACTCATTTCATGTATTGTTCAATTTCTTTTCGATTCTTAATCGAAAGCTTGTTCATTACACGAACAAGAATATTTTTTACGCTTCCCAGTGCATAATTCAAATTTTGGGCAATTTCCTCATTCGAATATCCCTGTGCCAGTAATACAGCTGCAAAGTATTCCGTTTCACTTAATGACTGAGGTAACTGCTCTAGTTTTTCCCGATCTAAACAACCCACCAGGCGAAGCAACCGCTCAATTCGTCCACGTAAAACTGCCGGTATGCAGGGTTTTGTGATATAATCTGCTCCCTGTAGTAATCCTTTTACCTCTGATTCCGCATCATTAAGGCTCGTTAGAAATATAACCGGTGTTTTCTCATAACGCGGATTTTTACGAATCTCCGTTATAACTTCATAACCGTTAGCTTCAGGCATCAGAATATCCAGGAGAATTAAATCTACCCAGTTTCCAGTGTTCAAATAGTTTAATGCCTGTGAACCACTTGCCGCAAGACTTACGATATATTCACGCCCCAATACCTGTTCTAATTGTTCCAACATACTAATATCATCATCTACAATCAATATTCTGCTTCTATAATCCATTGGTTAATCCTTCTCTTAAATAATCGCTGTATATTGCTGAAGCTTCTTCGAACCGAATATGTGACACCGCTTCCCGCATCTGTTGAAGCATTTTCTGTTGTTGTGGTGTCTGTGTCATAGATAATAGTTCATTTATACAGGCAAGTGATGGCCTCCGCTGCAAATGTTCTAAATATTCCTGCAATTTCTGTTGTAACTCTTCCCTATTGTAAACCTCTTTCTCTTCGGTATTCCCACATGCGGCTTCTTCTATCTCAGGTTTCAATCTCTCAAGTCCGTCTATTGCCTTCTTGTACAGGTAACGTAAATGCGGGAGTAAGCTTATGGCTTCTCTGCCCTCTTCGTTTTGACACAGCTTTTCCATACGCCTGGCTTCCTCAGCCAAACGTAACATCCCCATATTCTCTGCCCTTCCTTTTAATGTATGAACGATGTAAACCAACTCCTCGATTTGATCTTTTTCTTCCATTTCAATAAGCGAACGTAACGTGTCTGCTGAGTGTTCAAGGAAAATTTTTGCGCCAGACAGGTACTGCTGAAAATCTCCCTCAAAAAATGGCATAGCTGAACTTAAATCAATATGATAGGAAATAAGCTCTTTTTCATATTCATGATAAGTCTTTTTCGAATCCTTTGCCTTTTCCGGTACGTTTTCTATCATTGTAACTAACTCCTCCGGCAGATACTTAATTAGAATCTCCACCATGCTTCCCCATGGAATTGGTTTCGTCAGATATTCTGTAAAACCCGATTCTAACATTCGTTCTCTCGTTCCTGACACCGCATTCGCTGTCAGTACAATCACCGGTGTTGCAAATTCCGGCATATTCCGAAGTCGTTTTAGTGTTTCCTTTCCATCCATGTCCGGCATCATATAATCTAAAAATATAACATGATAATTTTTTGCATGCACTGCCTCTAACGCTGCTTTTCCAGACGATACGGTATCCACCTGCATTTTTGTCCGGGACAACAATTCACGCATTACAGATAAATTTTCCAGATTATCATCTACTACTAAAATCTTTGCATCCGGTGCAACAAATGCCCCTGCTTTTGTCTGACTTTCTACCTCTTCCATATCAGCTCGCGTCTGTGGGATTTCCACTGTGAATATACTTCCGCACTCTTTTTGGCTTTCTACCTGTATGCCTGCTCCCATAAGATCACATAATTCTTTCACGATAGCAAGACCTAAACCGATTCCTTCTATATGCCTTTTCACAGATTGTTCTGCTCGTGAAAAGGCTTCAAATAACAGTGGTATTGAATTTTTCTTTATCCCTATTCCCGTATCCGCTACCGACATGCACAAAATAATTTCGTCTTCTGTCTGTCCCTTTTTTACAGAAACAGAAAGTGTAACAGAGCCATTGTCTGTGTACTTTACTGCATTACTTATCAGATTGATCATGATCTGCTGTATATGTACCATATCTCCACTCAGTACCGGTGGCAATTCCTGTTTCACAAGGCGAAATTCAAGTTGTTTTTCCTGACATCTGGATTGTCCAACCAGTTCTAATACCTGTAACAGATCATCTGTCCGATATGGCGCTATGTATAATTCCGTCTTTCCTGCTTCTATTTTAGACATATCTAAAATATTATCCAACAGTCTTCTTAAAAGCTCACTTGCATTCTGAATCTTTTCTACATAAGATTTAATTTTGGGATCTGTGGTCTCCATTGAAATCAATTCATTGATACTTAAGATCAAGTGTATCGGTGTCCGTATCTCATGACTCATATTCGCCAGGAAATTTGTTTTTGCACGATTTGCTTTTTCCGCCTCATCTCTCGCCAGCTCCAGTTCTTCTCTCTGTCGCTTGTACATACGAATTTGTACATACATGGTGAGACTTAACACCACACTAACGGCAATAAAATCAACAATCACATCTATTAAGATATCTTTTTCACTTCCAAAAGGCTGCGTTCTCTCCGGATGAAGATAAGCGAATACGCAAAAGCCGGAATAATACACCAATTCAAAAATCACAACTGCGAACATCCGACGACCTTCCAGCATATATACCGTATACACTACTCCAAAAATGAAAAAGTATACCATTCCACCAGTATATCCACCTCCAAATAAGAACAAACTTGGAAAGAGGATCAGAAATATGCATATTACAGATATCCAATAACAGATACTTTGTTTTCCGCCTTTTGCCGAATAAATCAGTAACAATAAGGAAATGATCCCGGTTCCTGCATTTATCCCTGTACTTACCGGCAACTGTTGAACCATGGATACAATCGTCATGGCTATACAGATGATTACTCCGGTCATCGCTAATACATGATATATTTTAACACGCAGTTCTAACTCTTTTCGAAAAAATGTACGAACAAACTTTGAAATCAGTTGTTCCATGCTTTACTCTCCCATATGTTCCAGTACTTTTTGTGTATCAGGTATGATTACCGTAACAGTTCTTCCGTAAGCTTTACAATGGCCGCATCCTTTTCCTGAATGGTTCCAATCAGGGCTGCAATCACCTTCTCCAAACTCCGCCGTCACATTAATAACACTATATGGTTATTTTCGTGGACAAAACGATGTTTTACCACTTCTTATCACGCGAATATCCTTTATTTATCGGCTTAATAGACACACAGTCTCAACGGTACTTTCATTGTCCCAACTAAGTTCTTCTGTTTCCGCACCATTAAAATACACCGGAAAACGGAACTTAATGTGCTTCAGGAATCTGCCATCCGGCTGCTCCTGCTCATAAATGTCCACCTGCTCTACAAAACTGCTTAAAAACTCTTTTTTCTCCAAGTCGGTGAACTTATCATATAGTTTATCAAAATACAGTAGGAATTGATAGACGTTATCTTCCGAAATTTTCTTCTGCTTGATGTTCAGTAATCGGTTCTTTACCTCACTGATACTGTTCTCGAACATTGCGTTCAGGGACTCGAAAGCGGAAAGATAATTCCAATATGATAATTTTTTAACCTTATCCTCTATATTCATATCTTTTTCCTTTTCCTTTTCCCTCCGCGAGTAGTGGATCAACCCGCTCTGTTAAAATGTAAGTATGTCACCACATGCCAAATAGTGTACATTAACACATTTCTCAGCCAAATATACAAAAGCGTCAATCCCCGTGCAATGACATGTATAAAACTGCGTATCATGATATTCTAATAGTTTGCATGCCACTGCCTCCAATTGACTTTCTGATACCGTCTTCTTTAAGTGCGGAATAGAAAGATGAAATCCACCAATACATACATTCGGAATATAGTTTCCGGCTTTTTCTAAGATATTGATTATTCCGCAATGTCCACATCCCAGGATTAAGACCTTCTTATCACAATTCACTTCTAAATTTTGCTCATGTTCAAATTGATCCAAACCATTCTCATCATATAGTACATTATTTGCTTCTGAAAGATGATCCTTTGCATCAGAAACCGTAAAAAGACTTAGTTCCTGATCAATCTGATAATCACCATCCAACAAGAAAATCTGTGGATGGTCTATGAGTTTTGGTTCTAGACCGATATACTTAAGTCCCTCAGGTCTCTCACTGAAATGAGGTTCGAATGCTTTTCTTTGGATGTAAATTCTTGCAGTTTGGTTGATTTCCAAAAATTTTCCCAAGGCACCGCCATGATCATAATGTCCATGAGAAATAATAACAATATCTATATCCTCTAGCCGAATATTCATCTTTCCCGCATTTTCAAAAATGGTTTCATCTTGTCCAACATCAAACAAAACACGATGATTCTTGGTTTCAATATAGAGTGATAAACCATGCGCTGTTCTCATTCCACAGTTACTTGTATTCTCTACCAACGAACAAATTCTCATAAATCCTCCTAAATATAACTGCAAACTCTTCTGTATCTTTGAGGTCTTGGCATTTTTTATGTCTATTTCCGATATATACCGAAAATATTATACATTTTTTCCTTGCCATTTTTCATTTGCTCCTTTGATTTTGGATAAAAGAAAAGGACAATCCAACATTCAACACATCTGCTTCATTAGCATAGGTATACGCCACCTGTGCGGGCGTTAATTCTGGTGGAATCAGATTTTCTTTAATTGCATCTGTATGTATCCTATAATTCAACTTAGAAATTTCTCTATTCAAATTCCAATTCAAAGATAACCGACTGTTTTCGTCTGTCTTTAAACGCCTATAGTCTTTCATAATATATAGCTGAAACTCAGGAGAAATCCAAGTTGCGAAAGACATGGCAATATCGCTATGGGCATATGTTCCTCCGTAGCGTCCTGCTTTTGAAACGAGGCCAATAGCATCTGTCGCTTCTATCTTCTCCGTCGTCGGATGCCTTCTCGGCTGTTTCAACTCTTCTACCATATTAGGTGCATCATACATCGACAATCCCAATTCTCTCTTTACCTCTGCGATATATGCGGTATGTACTTTAAAACCATATTCCTTTTCCACATACTCTTGTATCATTTTATATGTAGCTTTTGGAGCAGGCTGATGTTGTTTTGCTCGCTCCACAATCTTATCCAGTGGTACTTTTCCCTCGCCTACTTCAAATTCAACCGTTACATTAATATGGCTATCTGGTGACTTGTGGGACAACAAACATACACTCTCCACATGCGGAATCGTTTTTCACCGCTTTAACAGTACGCGAACCCGCATGGTTACTTAGTTTTTACACCCTTTGACATGTTGCTAACATCCGCAATCATAAGGTTAAGACGTGGCGTACAGACCGTTTGACTTTGTAAACGTGTGGCAGGTACGCCGATATTTTGTAACACTTTTATAATGCAAAATCATTATAAATACTGCTACCGAATTTGGTACTATATCGGTCCGCAGATTTGTTTTGGGCAGTTTTGCGAATGGCATTAACACCCTTTCAATGTCCCCTTTTATTGAAACCGATATTTTCCTTTTCCATGTCCAGTTACCGGCATAATCACTTCACTATCAACCAACAGTTTTATTAACTTGGAAGCGCCTGATGGCTTTAATCCAGTAATCTCTTCTACTATCGTTCTTCCGAAACAATTTTCTTTTCCACATTTTGAAAATATTTTTACTGTATGATTTATTGTTTTTTCTGAAATCGTATCTGAGAAAGAAAGTAATTTATTTCGAATGTCCACTTTTGTTCTTTCAATGTCCACTTCTCCACTCTCAATATCCACTTTTACACCTTCAATGTCCACTTCTGCAAACCTTCCACTAATGTGCATCGAACGATTATGAAGTTCATTCTTCTCATCCAACAACAAATTTCTTAAAAACATTTCCAAATACTCAGTTGTCTCATGAACACCATTTTTTAAATCGTTATAATTAGCTCTAACAAGCGCATTCCTAAAATACCATGCGTTCTCCGCAAAAATATCATTGGTTACGTCAAATCCTAGCGTTCTAAGATACTTAATAAAAAATACTGCTGTAGTTCGTGTGTTTCCCTCTCCGAATACATGTATCTGCCATAATCTTGATACAAAGATTGCCAAGTGATGAATAATATCTTCCATACTCAGGTTTTTATAGCTAAACTTCTTTTCCTCTGCAAAATCATAGTCCAGGGTTGCGCGAAGTTCTGACGCACTTCCATAAAGGACCGTTGCTCCATTCAACACCCACTCTTTTTTTGTGATATTATAATCTCTCAGTTTTCCGGCATGTCCATAAATCCCAGCAAACAACTTTTTATGAATAGAGATATACTCATTCGGAGTAAAACTAAATGCTTTCTCCGACAAAATTTTTGCTATTCTAACGGCAACTTTGTCGGCCTCTTCCGTACGGTCTTCTGTATCTGCTTTTGGATTTTCTTCATAATACGTATTGAGAAGTTCTTGCGCTTCATCAATCGAAATATCACCTTCAATATTCTTTATTGCAGTATCAATCAAATACTTCGAAGGCTTTAATCCATCCACTGCTTGAAGTCCGATAGCTGTATGCCAGGCGTAACCTTTGTCTCTTTTATTCGGTTCTGATTGTTTTATATACTCTTTAAAAGGATCTTTATCCATCAAATTGCCTCCATTCATTTTTACCAATACCAGCTCTTTCTGATACTGTCTTGCAAAGATTTTTCCTTTTCTTCAGCACTTTTTTCATGCTGACGTTTTCCCAGATATTCATCCTCAGTCGCTATAGACGGATCATACCAGTCAGCTTTCTTCAGAGCCCATTCAATCCATTCTGGAGTAATATCTTCATTTCCACTATCTATCATGGCCTGAATATATTCTCTTATTTCCTTTGCAATTCTATAGTCTTCAGCTTTGTTTACAAGTTCTTTTACAAGACGAATTTCTTGTTCCTTTCTTTGTCTATTTTCTTCTCTGCGTCTCTCTTCTTCAACTCTCTTACGTTCTGCCTCTTCACGTGCTTCTCGCACAATTCTATTCTCTTCTGCCTTCTCATACAGGGTAACCAAAATATCACCCAGTCTATCTTCTAATTTTTCAGAATCGTTATCTCTAATGTAGCTTCGCTCCCCAAACACAATACGAAGTTTACCATTATATACCTTGTCATACTTTCTAATTTGCGGTTTTGAAGCCCATCTATGATTTTTTATATCATCATTATACTTTACGAGCGCCTGTGCCTCTTGCTTAGTCATTTCATGCTTCACTTGGTCTTGACTCTCAACCATACGAAATCTAACAATATCTCCTCTAATTTTTACAGACAAATCACTATTAATACTTCCACCTAAAGATTCAATTGATTTGAATACGGTATCTAATATAGCAATTGCACGTGCCATACACTCATCAGACATTTCCTTAAAGAATTCAGGCTCGTTTTCTGGTTTGTGATGTCTTGGATTATAGTATGGTCTACTCTGTGCTTCTTTCACCTTTGACTTATAATCTGCAATATCCTTCTTGTATTGGACCAACATTTTATGCAATCGTGTACTTTGACTTATCTGCAGATTGCACGCATATTCTAATACTTTATTTTTTTCCGTCTCATCCAAATAATCAAGAATTCCATCCGGCCACTCAGGTATGTTGTCCGTTTTTTTCTGCGGTAAATCTTCCTCGGCCGCTACGTCCAATTCTTCTGTTACGTCAGTATGCACTTTCTCTACTACTTCTGCCTTAGCTTTCCGAATACGCTTAACAACCGCGTCTTTCGTTATCAATGAAATTTCTGTATCTTCCAATCCAGAAAATTCCACAATCTCATTCGATACATCTTTTCCCATATTCTTCTTAGTCCAATAACCAGAAGAAGGAAATGGTATATTTTCTACTTTACAAGTTGCTATCAGCTTACCATAATTCAAGTTATATTTTCTGGCTACCCCTGCAACTGAAAGAGCCCATATTTCATCATAGAGCTGCTTACGAGTCAATTTAACTATTCCTTTTTCATTCTCCATCCTGGCAGCTCCTTTCCTGCGTATTTTTTGTCAACATCTTTGTATTTTCCAAGCGAAAACGCATATTCATAAAGCTCTAAGTCTGCTGATCCTCGTTTTCGCTTAATAGAAAAACCAAATCTTTTTTCATTTCTTCAAACTGTTCTATTATAGTATTTAGACTCTTTTCTATATTTTGAACTTGTACTTCTGATGTTTTTCCATACTTATATGCAATTAATCTCTCACCAATTATGTGATAGGACCAACTCTCAGAATATGTTCTATCTCTTTCTTCATTGTGAATTGCAAAACCAATTGGTAAAAGATCATTTCTCATGCCGATACTAACCGCCATAGGAGATATGCCTAAGTAATCTGCCGCTATCTTACATGTTATTTTACTCATATTTCTAATATCATCATCTGTGTATTTAGGCATAATTTATCTCCATTTCCAAAATATATTTACACGACTCCAGAACATCTTCCGGTATCATTCTATTTTTTCATTTCTCCATTTAATGACATTAATTGCGTGCTCAATATAGTTTTCATATTCGTCTTTATCCATATTAATCAAACTTTTTACAGACATGTTCTTGTATATTCCAGCAATTATTGCATCATCTCCGCACATATATGAATTTGAGTATTTGTTATAAAATGCCAATGCGTGATTCCTGATTTTCTCATTATTAAAATAAATGTAACTATTCAGAACCACCCTTATTCAAAAATGAAATCAGGGTGACCTGAGATGGCATTTTTGATTGCTTTGTAAGCATTGTATCCCTGCTTATGTACCGTGCCAACGTAGGACATGTCTTACCAGAACCAGTTGCAAGCACTGCCAAGTTCTTCTTATTCCCATCTTTAATGATTCTTCAAACTTTACTTCTGCTCTATATTGGCAGTCACGAAGACCACGCTTCTCGATTAATGGAAGGGCACCATACTCGGATTTTTTTCCAACGATCTGAAGCATCTTCTTAGGAGAATGCATCTGAGGCAGTTCTTCATAATCACTGTTTTCTACCAACATATTTTTGAAATATATCTTATTTCCATTAGCCATATACACTAAAGGAATAAGCTTCTCAAACCATAAGCCATACCAGTCCTGTGGAGAAACAGCATAGTCCTCTGCCTGCTTCTTAACTTCATCACCTAGAGGATTCTCTTCTCTTTTTGCCTCAACAACTGCAATAGCTTTTCCATCAATAAAGAGAAGGTAATCACTTTCTGTGTTTCCTCCCATCAAAGCTTCCTTAACAGCAGATGTGCTATTAGGCAGATATTCATTTCGAGCAACTATATCCCAACCGGCATTTCTTAATTGCTTATCAATTTTTACACGAGCTTTTTCTTCCGGTAACATAGGCATACACTTCCTTTCTAATCCATTCTCTCATACCAGGTGTCCCAAAATCAGGACTTGATATACTTTCCGGACTTAATTCTTTTATCCACTGGTTTTACAGCATTCTTTGGAATGGCCCAAGTATTACCAAACTTCATAGCCCCTTCTATCATTCCTTCATTGCAGATTGTCTGCACTCTTCTAACTGATAGGTTCCACTTTTCTGCTGCTTCTTTAATAGTCATAAACTCCATATTATCTTACCTCAATAAAGTTATAAAATACGACATTTTACCCTAATTTTTATTATAAGCGCCAAGACGCCGAAAATCAATCTAAACCTACATAACTTTCGGCGTACAACCAGTTACCTATTCGCGAACTCAAAATCAAAAAAATACCTTTTAGCAAGCAGATGTATTTTCTCTCTAAAAGGTACTTCACCCTTGTGCATATATTCAATTTATTTTTTCATGCACATTTTTATTCTTTAAATTTCTATGATATGTTTCCTTAAAAATAGCCCTCAACCCCGCTTAAACTGGGCATTTCTTTGATAGTAAGCACACCGTCTCCACATGCACCGACATCGGAAACTGGTCCACTCCCTGTCCCTTCACCAGCTCATATCCTCTCTCGCACAGGTACTTCAGATCCCTGGCCAGTGTTGCGCTGTCGCAGCTCACATATACGACACGCTCCGGCGCCATCTTTACGATCGTGTCCAGAAGGCTCTCCTCGCAGCCCTTCCTTGGCGGATCCACCACGATGACATCGGCAGATACGCCCTCTTTCTCATATTTCTCAGGCAGTACCTCTTCCGCCTTGCCCACGAAGAATTCCGCGTTGGTGATACCGTTTATCCTGGCATTGTTCTTTGCGTCCTCGATCGCTGCCGGAACGATCTCCACCCCGTATACCTGCCTGGCCTTCTGCGCCAGAAACAGGGAGATCGTGCCGATTCCACAGTAGAGATCCCAGACTGTTTCTTTTCCTGTAAGCCCGGCGTACTCCAGAGCTTTTTCATACAGCTTCTTCGTCTGAACAGGATTGACCTGATAGAAGGATAAAGGCGAGATCTGATATTTGATATCCCCTATATAATCCGTGATATACGCCTGCCCCCACACCGGCAGGATCTCATGCCCCAGGATCACATTCGTCCTCTCCGTGTTTACATTTAAAGTAATGCTGGTCATGCCCGGGATCTGTGTCAGCCGCTCTGTCAGCTTTTCGATATGCTTCACCTTCCGCCCGTTGATGACCAGGCATACCATGATCTCCTTCGTGGTAAATCCATAGCGGATCAGCACATGGCGGACCAGCCCTTTTCCTGAGGCTTCGTCATAGGCCGGGATATGTTCCTCTTCCATAAAGGCAATCACCGCATTCAGAATCCTTTCATTTTCCGGTACACCAAGGAGACATTTCCTGTTCTCGATAATGGTATGTGTCCGCCCGGCATAGAACCCGGTGATGATGCGTCCGTTTTTATCCGTTCCCACGGGAAACTGCGCTTTATTCCGGTAGCCGAAGGGATGGTCCATCCCGCAGATCGGCTCCAGTGGGACCGTATCAAAACCGCCGATACGCCTGAGATTGTTTTTTATCTTATTTTCTTTAAACCGCAGCTGCTCCTCATAGGACATGGCCTGGATCTGACATCCGCCGCACTGGCGCGCCACCGGGCATGCCGCCTCCACACGCCAGGGGGACGGCTCAAGAATACGCATCATCCGTGCATATCCATAGTTTTTCTTCATTTTCATGATTTTGGCTTCCACCACGTCGCCGATGACGGCATCCTTTATAAAGAGAGCAAAGCCGTCCATCTTCCCGATGCCGGCTCCGTCTGCTCCCATGTCTTCTATTTTTACCTGAATGAGATCATCTTTTTTCATATACTTGTTTTCCTGATATTTGATTCAAAAAGCCGGTTGTAGCCCAGCCAGTCACTATTGTCTCCTGCACTCTTTACTGCCTCTTTAAATGTCTGCATCTTGGCATCCGTGTTGTCGGCAAAATTCAGGGCAAGCGCCTCCGCCAGTGCCGGTTTCTTCGGAGAGCCGTACTCCAGCTCACCGTGGTGTGCCAGGATACAGTGCATCAGTTCGCCCGCCAGCTTCTTCGGAAATCCCGGAATCCGTCTCGCTGTGGCACCCACCAGCTCCGCTCCCATGTAAATATGCCCCAGAAGCTGCCCGTCATCGGTATAATCATTTTCCGGAAACGCAGACAGCTCGCGCATCTTTCCCACATCATGAAAGATTGCTGCAGTGAACAGCAGATCCCTGTTCAGGATCGGATACTGCTTCACATAGAAATCACAGAGCTTCACCACACCCAGCGTATGCTCCAGAAGACCTCCGACAAATCCATGATGGACACTTTTTGCTGCCGAGTGGAATTTAAACGCCTTGATAAATGCCTCATTGTCCTTAAAATAAAAATTCGTAAGCTTTTTCAGATATTCATTTTCAATCTTTGCCGCATATCCCATCAGTTCCTCATACATCTCATCAATATCACGCTCACTGACCGGCAGATAGTCATCCGGATTGTACTCTCCCTCTCTGGCTTTATTCGCCCGCTTGATATTCAACTGCAGGCAACCCTGAAAATTCGTCACATCCCCTACGATATATACATAGTCCATAGCAGCAAACTCATCAATGCCGTTAGAATTCGGCTCCCAGATCTTCGCATCGATCACACCTGTCTTGTCCTGAAGAATGACATTCTCATACTCCTTACCGTTTTTCGTAACAGCCGACTGCTTATATTTGCACAGGTAGATATCACCTACCTTCTCACCCTCCCGTAATGTCTCAATATACTTCATTTTCTTTTTAACCTTTCTATCTGTAATTTCAAGTACGCCTTGGCGTACTTGCCGCGGTGTGGTCGAATGCGAAGCATTCTTCCACTGGCCACACCTGCTAGCCGTGTCCAAGCTGTACGGAGAGCTCCATATCTACATATCCCTCCATGGTTGCCCGTTTGATTCCTACCCGGATCACCTCATCCGGACTGTGGCCCCGGATCTCCTTCTCATAATCCTCTATGTTCCGGATCTCCTCGCCATTGATCCTCGTGATGATATCAGTCTCGTAAATTCCCGCATACATGGCGGGGGATTCTGATGCCACACTGCGCACATAAATCCCCCTGGGCATGTCATATTCCTGTGAGCTCGTGCCATCAATATCTTTTCCTGTAATTCCAAGATACGACCATTCCCGGTTATTCGCAAGATTTCCTACCAGTATCTGAATATCAGCGGGCGCCAGGGCCGACATTGTGATCTGCCCGATGTCTGCCTGAAAATTCTGTGCAATGATCCCCACGACCCTTCCATCCAGATCGATCAGTACACCGCTGGCCTGTTCTATTCCCAGAATATCTGTATGCAGTATCCGGTACTGGGCATCTACCACCGGGGTATCTACCACAGAGGTGATCATCCCGAAGGACATGGAACTGTTATTTGCCACCGGTGTGCCAAGTGAGATCACCGGTTCCCCTCTGTCCGCTGTCTTTGATGTGTACAGCTCTGCCGGAACGATCTCCGGCATATTGCCAAGTCCTTCTTTAGCTACCTTCACCACAGCCAGACCTGTCACTCTGTCCCGCTTCTGCAAAGAAGCATCCGCTACGCTTCCATCTGAAAAGGTCACAACGATGCGTTCCGCACTTTCAACTGCATGGCTGCCCGTGAGAATAAAATACTCCTGCTCACTTTTGGCGATGACAAGCCCTGAAGCCTGTACATGATTTTCTATCACTTCATCAAACCAGTCCAGATTACTGGTCTCTCCGGTTACCGTGACCATGGCAGGCAGGACGCTCTTTGCCACTTCGGACATTTTCTCATACAACATCTTGTAGTCGGGAATATCCAGTTCCTTCTTCTGTACCACCGTCCGAGTGGAAGACCCCTGCTTTTCCTGCTGTTCCCCCTCTGTCATCAGTTCTGTTTCTGTATCATCCCGGACGACAATGATCTGTGAGGGCTCATCCGGCCTTCCAAACTGTTTCTCTGCCCAGGGCTGAACCACAGAAAATGTAAATCCCGCTGTCGTGCCAAATATAAGAGCAAGAGCACCTGCACTCAAGCCTTTCTGAAACCATCTCTTCCTGTAAAACGGCTTCTTCTTCAATTGTTCATTCATAAAAGTAAATTCTTTTTGATCCTTCTCCGGCATAAAAACAATCTCCTTTTACCCTCCCCGTACCTTTTGATGCCAGGTACATGTTATGCTTTGCATAACATACTTCTTTACAGACACCTCTGCAATCCGCCGGTGACCTTCGGCTTCTGACATCATACTTTTAATCAGTTTATCAAAAACTTATGAACAAATCATGAAGTTTTGCGAGAAAATCCATTGCGAAGGTTTTCATTTTGTATATAATAGATTAAAATAAGGTAACTATCCCAATTTCAACAATTAAGGTGATACTATGAATGAAAAAGCTTTAAAAACTTTAGAATATGATAAAATAATCGACCAGCTGGCAGCATATGCAGGCTCCCCGCTGGCAAAGGAAATCTGCCGTGAGCTTAAGCCCTCTTCCGATCTTTATGAAATCCGTGCCGCGCAGTGTGAGACCAGCGATGCCCTTTCCCGACTGCTTCGCAAGGGAAATATTTCTTTCTCCGGTGTATCCGATGTGCGGGGGATTTTAAAGCGTCTGGAGATTGGAAGCATCCTCGGTATTGATGAGCTGCTCCGTGTCTGCAAGCTTCTGGAAGTCTGTGCCCGTGTCAAATCCTGGTCACGCCGGGATCCGGGTGATGACAGCAGGGATTCCCTGGATGACATGTTCGGGGAGCTTAGACCCCTGACTCCGGTCTCCTCTGAAATCAGGAGATGTATTCTTTCAGAAGACGAGATCAGTGATGATGCCAGCAGCGCCCTTTTTAAGATCCGCCGTGCCATGCGCCAGACAAATGACAGGGTACATGCCCAGCTCACCTCCATGGTAAACGGTTCTGTCCGCACCTATCTGCAGGATGCCGTGATTACCATGCGTAACGGCCGCTACTGTATTCCGGTGAAAGCAGAATACCGCAGTCAGGTCCCGGGGATGATCCATGACCAGTCCTCCACCGGTTCCACCCTCTTTGTAGAGCCCATGGCCGTGGTGAAGCTGAACAACGAACTGCGTGAGCTGGAGCTGAAGGAGGAGAAAGAAATCGAAGTGATCCTTTCCACCCTCAGCAGTCTCATAGCAGTAGAAACGGAAACCATTTCCGATGACCTGACGCTTCTCACAAGACTCGACGTAATTTTTGCAAAGGCACAGCTGTCCCTCTCCTATAATGGAAATGAACCTGTCTTCAACGAAGACGGCTGGATCCATATCAAGAAAGGCCGCCATCCGCTTCTGGACAAAAAGAAGGTCGTTCCTATCAACATTCATCTGGGAAAGGATTTTCAGCTTCTGATTATTACAGGACCGAACACCGGAGGCAAGACGGTTTCCCTGAAAACGGTGGGACTCTTTACCCTCATGGGACAGGCAGGACTGCATATTCCTGCTTCCCCCGGTTCTGAGCTCTCTGTATTTGAGGAAGTATTTGCAGATATCGGTGACGAGCAGAGTATTGAGCAGTCCCTCAGTACCTTCTCCTCTCATATGACAAATATCGTATCTATTCTGGAAAAGGCAGATGAGAAATCTCTGGTGCTCTTTGACGAGCTGGGTGCCGGAACGGATCCCACGGAAGGAGCCGCACTGGCGATCGCCATCCTCTCAAACCTGCACCGCCGGGGCACACGTACCATGGCTACCACCCATTACAGTGAGTTAAAGGTATTTGCTCTCTCCACCCCCGGTGTGGAAAACGGCTGCTGTGAATTCAGTGTGGAAACCTTACGCCCCACCTACCGCCTTCTGATCGGTGTTCCCGGAAAGAGCAATGCCTTTGCGATCTCCGGAAAGCTGGGACTTCCCCCCGAGATCATCGAAGAGGCCAGGACACATCTGACCGAACAGGATGAAAGCTTTGAGGATCTGATCACGGATCTGGAAAACAGCCGTGTGACCATCGAAAAAGAACGCGAGGAAATCAACCGCTACAAGGAGGAGATCCGCTCCTTAAAGGAACGCCTGGAGAAGAAACAGGACAAGCTGGATAACAGCCGGGATGCGATCCTCCGGAAGGCCAATGAGGAGGCCCGTGCCATCCTTCAGGAAGCTAAAGACTACGCAGATACCACGATGAGAAACTTCAACAAGTTCGGGAAGGAAAATATCTCTGCCCGTGAGATGGAGCAGGAGCGTGACCGTCTGCGCAAAAAGCTTTCCGGCGTGGAGAAGAATCTGGTTCTGAAACCGGAGAAAAAGCCGGCAAAAGAATTGAAGGCAAAAGATTTAAAGATCGGTGATGCAGTAAAAGTTTTAAGTCTGAATCTGAAGGGTACCGTCAGCAGCCTTCCCAACGACAAAGGAAATCTGTTCGTACAGATGGGTATCCTGCGCTCTCAGGTAAACATCAAAGACCTGGAGCTGATCCATGAGCCGGATATCACCGGCCCCGGTGTGAGCCGCGGTGCCGGTGGCAGCGGTAAGATCAAGATGGCGAAGTCTGCCTCTGTGAGCATGGAGCTCAATCTCCTGGGCAAGACTGTGGATGAGGCGACTGCGGAACTGGACAAGTATCTTGATGATGCATACCTGGCACATATGCCAAGTGTAAGGATCGTTCACGGAAAAGGTACCGGCGCGCTCCGGAAAGGTGTCCATACCTATTTAAGGCGAAATAAGCATGTAAAAAGCTTCCGTCTGGGCGAATTCGGCGAAGGAGATGCCGGTGTGACGATCGTGGAGCTGAAAAAATAGGAGGTAAGAAATGGTTGCAAGACAAAAAATAATGATCGTAGATGACGACAACAATATCGCAGAGCTGATTTCTCTCTATCTGACAAAAGAATGCTTTGACACCCGTATTGTTAATGACGGTGAGGAAGCGCTTCGGTTATTCGATACCTTTGCTCCGAATCTGATCCTTCTGGATCTGATGCTTCCGGGAATTGATGGCTATCAGGTATGCCGCGAGATCCGCCAGCGTTCCTCTGTTCCCATCATTATGCTTTCCGCAAAAGGAGAGATTTTTGACAAGGTACTGGGGCTGGAGCTGGGGGCTGATGACTATATGATCAAACCCTTCGATTCCAAAGAACTGGTAGCCCGGGTCAAAGCCGTGCTCCGCCGCTTCCAGCCGGACAAATCCTCTTCCGGAAAATCGTCCGGCAAGATCGTGGAATATCCGGATCTGACCGTAAACCAGACCAATTATTCTGTTGTCTACAAAGGACATACGATCGATATGCCGCCAAAAGAGCTGGAGCTTCTGTATTTCCTGGCTTCCTCTCCGAACCAGGTCTTTACCAGGGAACAGCTTCTCGATCACATCTGGGGCTATGAATACATCGGTGATACCCGGACCGTCGATGTACATATCAAGCGCCTTCGGGAAAAGATCAAGGACAATGATTACTGGTCACTCTCCACCGTCTGGGGCATCGGCTATAAATTTGAGGTGAAAAACCGATGAAAAAGAAGCTTTATTTTAAGTTTATCCTTGCCTATCTGTGCTTTGGTATTCTTGGCTTTCTCACAGTATCAACACTGATATCCTCTCTGACACAGAATCACTTGCTGAAGACCAGGACAGAGGATATGTACCGGGAGGCGAATACCATCGCCTCCGGAAGGCTGGCACAGTCCTATCAGGAGGATTCCTTCTCCCTGCGGAATTTTTACGACAATATGCAGGCACTGGCCGCATGTAACGAGGTTGAAATCTGGCTGATGGATACACACGGGAGGATTCTGATCAATACCACAAAGGAATATAACCCGGAAAATACGGATGTGGTCAAAGACTTTGATACCACCCGGCTGGCAGGCAACTATTACCAGAGAGGAGATTTTTTCGGATACTTTGACTCCGACTACCTGAGTGTAGTATCACCGATTATCTCCAATTATCGCGCAAAGGGATATATTGTGATCCATTGCAGCATGTCTCTGCTTGCAGATGAGACGGATTCTTTTCTGAATATTAACTATATCACGCTGATAATCCTGTTTATTCTGTCTCTGATCATCCTGCTTGTTTTTACCTTCATCGTATATTTTCCTTTACAGAAGATCATTACCGGTGCAAACGAGTACGCCGCAGGAAACCTGAATTACAAAGTACCCGTGGAGACGGTCGATGAGATGGGGTATCTGGCTGCATCCATGAATTACATGGCAGGAGAGATCAACAAATCCGGAGAGTTCCAGAGAAAATTCATCTCCAACATCTCCCACGACTTTCGTTCGCCCCTGACCTCTATCAAAGGATATGTGGAGGCGATCCTGGACGGAACCATACCGGTGGAAATGCAGGAGCGCTACCTGAATATCGTGCTCTCCGAAACGGAACGGCTCAACAAGCTGACCCGCGGTCTTCTCACCCTGAACAATTACGATGACAAGAAGACGTACCTGGAGATCACAGATTTTGATATCAACTCTGTCATCCGGAATACAGCTGCCACTTTTGAGGGCATCTGCCAGCAGAAGCAGATTCATTTTGAACTGATCTTTGATGCACAGGAGCTGATGGTCCGTGCGGATATGGGCAAGATCCAGCAGGTACTGTACAACCTGATCGACAATGCCATCAAATTCAGTCATCCGGACTCTGCCATATATATCGAAACGACCGAGGTGCATGAAAAAGTGTTTGTCTCCGTAAAGGATACCGGTGAAGGGATTCCCAAAGAAAGCATCAAAAAGATCTGGGAACGTTTCTATAAGACAGACCCCTCCCGCGGGAAAGACAAGAAGGGTACCGGACTTGGTCTTGCGATCACAAAAGAGATCATCCAGGCACACAACGAAAACATTAATGTGGTCAGTACCGAAGGAGTCGGTTCTGAGTTTACCTTTTCACTCACAATGGCGAAAAAAAAGAAGAAGACTCAGCAGTAAGTCACAGCATAAAACAGGCATTCCCCGGAAAGATTCATTTCCACTCGTATTTCGTCAGATGACCTTCCAGCCTCATATGTGCAAAATGATTCTGCCGCAGGGCCTCATACAGCACGATAGCCACAGAGTTCGACAGGTTCAGGGAACGGATATCGCCGATCATCGGGATCCGGACTGCCGTTTCCTGATTCTGAAGCAGGATCTCCTCGGGAATGCCTGCGCTCTCCTTGCCAAACATGATATAGCAGTCCGGCTCATAATGTACATCGGTATAGAGCTGCGGACCCTTGGTGGTCGCCATATAAATCTTCGCACCCGGATTCTTCTCCTGAAAATCCTCATAGTTGATATAGGTGGTCACGTCCAGGTCCTGCCAGTAATCCATGCCCGCCCGTTTGATGGCCTTTTCATTCAGGCGGAAGCCCAGAGGCTCGATCAGGTGGAGCCTGGTGTCCGTAGCCACACAGGTCCGCCCGATATTTCCTGTATTTGCCGGGATCTCCGGCTCAAAAAGTACAATATTCAGTGCCATAACTTCCGTTACGCCTTTCCTTTCTTCAGTCTTTCCACGAAGCTTCCCAGTCTTCCGAGAGCGACCTTCAGATCCTCCAGCGAATAGGCATAGGAAATCCTTAAGTACCCTTCACCGCAGGCACCAAATGCACTTCCCGGCACCACCGCCACCTTTTCCTCTTTTAAAAGCCTCTCAGCAAACTCCTCCGAGCTCATACCAAATTCTTTGATACAAGGAAATACATAGAAAGCGCCAAAGGGCTCAAAGCAGGGAAGGCCCATCTCTTTAAAGGCGTGCATCAGAAAACGCCTGCGTCCATTGTAGGCTGTGCGCATTTCCAGCACATCCTCATCTCCGTTTCGCAGAGCCTCCACCGCCGCATACTGGCTGTTGGTGGGAGCGCACATGATTGCAAACTGATGCACCTTCGTCATCTCATGAATGATCTCCTCAGGTCCGCAGGCATAGCCCAGGCGCCATCCCGTCATGGCATACGCCTTGGAAAATCCGTTCATGGTAATCGTCCGCTCCCTCATCCCCGGCAGGCTGGCAATGGACACATGCTCCACATCGTATGTCAACTCCGAATAAATCTCATCGGACAGCACATAGATATCTTTTTCAATAATGACCTCCGCAATGGCCTCCAGGTCCTCCCGGCGCATGACTGCTCCCGTGGGGTTGTTTGGAAACGGCAGGACCAGAAGCTTCGTCTTATCCGTGATGGCTTCTAAAAGCTCCTCTGTGGTCAGGCGGAATTCATTTTCTTCTTTTAACTCAATAATCTTCGGCACACCGTCCGCCAGCACCGCACAGGGCAGGTAGGAGACAAAGGACGGCTGAGGGATCAGCACCTCATCACCGGGATTGATCATCACACGCATGGCCAGGTCGATGGCCTCACTGCCGCCTACCGTGACCAGGGTCTCCTTTTCCGGGTCATATTCCACATGACAGCGTCTCTTCAGATAGTTACAAATCTCTATGCGCAGCTCCTTCAGTCCCGAATTGGAGGTATAGAAGGTGCGCCCTTTTTCCAGACTGTAAATGCCCTCGTCGCGGATATGCCACGGAGTATCGAAGTCCGGCTCGCCCACTCCAAGGGAAACGACATCGTCCATCTCGCTGACAATATCAAAAAATTTACGGATTCCGGAGGGCTGTATATTCATTACTTTATCGGCAATTGGATTTCTCATGGGGTAACCGGCATCCTTTCATCTTTATTTTTTCTTGCAAAAATCGTTCCGTGGTCTTTGTACTTCTTCAATATAAAATGAGTAGCCGTACTCAGCACGGAATCCAGCGTTGACAGCTTATCCGACACAAACCCGGATACCTCCCGCAGCGTCTTTCCCTCCAGAATAACCATCAGGTCATAAGCACCGGAAATCAGATAAACCGACTTCACTTCCGGATAATTGTAGATACGCTCCGCAATCGAATCAAAACCCTGTCCTCTCTGAGGTGTCACACGAACCTCGATCAGGGCTGTCACCTTTTCTGTCCCCGTCTTGTCCCAGTCGATCATCGTATGATAACCACAGATGATCTGCTCCTGCTCCATCTTACTGATCTCATTTGCCACAGTCACTTCATCCGAACCCAGGATCACTGCCAGCTCCTGCAGGTTCACCCGGCTGTTTCTTTCAATAAATGTTAATATCTGATCTCTCATAGTTCCCTCCTGTAATGCCGGGGTATCTCATGCCCCGGATTGTAATATGGTCTGCTGATCTGTTTCATTGCTTTCCTGTAAAACGGATCCTCTGAATCCGCCTCGCTGTTTTCTCATCTATGTTCCGGAATAGTTTCATAGATTTTGTACAGTTCCTCCCTCTGTGGCCTGTCCAGAAACCGCTTGTTCCCGTCATTCCAGATGATGCGGTCATTCCCGTCTGTCAGTCTTCCGATCACTGCCGCAGGAATCCCGTCTCTGGTAAGCCTCTCAGCCAGCACACTTCCTTCCTGCACAGCCACCAGCAGGCATCCTCCCGAGCACGCATTGTAAGGATTGATGTCAAAATATTCACAGATCTCGATCGCCTCCTGTTTCACAGGTATCTTCCTCAGATCCACTTCCAGTCCCGCTTTCGCTTCCTCCGCCAGCATCCAGAGAGCAGTAAAGATCCCACCCTCACCCAGCGGACGCAGAAAACACGGTCCGAAGTGCTTAACCGCCCGCACCGCCTCTGTAATAGCGTTCTCCTTCCCCAGTTCTGCCGCAGAGCGCACCAGCGCCTCCGGAAAGCGCCCAAGAAGCTCCTCCCGCCTGTCACATGCCAATATCGCCGCAGCCTCCATGCCGGCCCATTTTGTCATAATCAGATCCATACTGTTCTCCACCGTTTCTTCAAAACTCTACTCTTGGAGTATTATAACGCAAATAGCGGGAGATTTCTACTAAATTTCCTATATAACAACAAAGCCTTCAAATAAAAAAATGCGTTTGATAATAAGAAGCTATAATACCTGCTTTCTCTGGCATACCGAAACACAGCGGGTGAGGCACATTCTGTTACAGTAGCAAACCATTTCAGGGGCGCTTTTAATGGAGGCGAAATCCACTGCTTACGTAGACTTAGGCGCGAAGGCTTTCCTGATAACTCAAAAACCCGATACATCCGGCATCCACCTTCCGTATCGGGTCATCCCTATTCCACTATTCCACAATATCCACCGACGGTATATCATCCGGCTCCGGCGGATCGATCAATTCCCCGGAATCCGGTACTTCCGGCTTTGCCGGGGTCTCCGGCTGCTGGGGAGCCTCCGTCTGCGGCTTCTTTGTCTCTGACTCTTTCGTCTCTGACTCTTTCGTCTCAGACTGCTGCGTCTCAGACTGTTCCGTATCGTCATCATCCGAATTGCCGCCGCTCTGTCCGCCGCCTGCAATAATACTCTGGACAGCCGCCAGGTCATTATTCGCGATCGCCGTCTGAAGCTGTGCCACGATGTTCGGATCTGAAGAAGCGATTCCTACCTCATAGGAAACAGGAACTGCCTGATAAGAGCTGCTGTTTACCTGGGTCTCCGTCGTTTCTCCATTCTCTGTCACGATCTTCCACAGCTGCGCCTCCAGCCCCGTGTGCGAACTCTGGATCTGGCTTAAATACCCCACATTCGCATCCGCCTTCGGATAAAGCTTCACACCGCTTGGCTCCGTGGTGTTGATTGTCTTGCTCACATACTGTACCGTACGATCCTCCGGGCGGTACTCCTTTCCATAAATCGTAAAGGTCAGCTCGCCTCCGTATCCATATCCCGCAATATAGACAGGATAATCCGTATTATTGGCAAACTGAAAATCCATCAATCCCTCTGCGATGGCAGCATCCTTCGATGGATCCACATAAGTAACGATCATCGTGTGATTATGACGCTCCAGCACATCCAGCTCCGCTTTCAGCACCGCATTATACAGGGTGGTAGACACCTGACAGATACCGCCGCCGTAGGTATCTACGACCTTACCACTCTCATAGGAGGGGGCCATCTCATATCCGTTCTCCGAATTGAACGGTGTCACAGCTGCCGTCACCGAATAGGATTCCCCCGGATAGAGCAGCGCTCCGTTAATCTTCGAAGCACCCACTTCCACATTTGTATTTCTCTGATAGGAAGAACCGTAATATGTCGTAGCCGTTCCCAGAACATCCTTCACCTGAGACAGCTCCTCCTCGGTTCCTCTCGGCTTCTCTTCATCAGCCACCAGCTTTACCGTGCCGCCTTCACCCTTCCAGGAATTCTCCATATAGTCAAAAACGGTCTTCGCAGACTTATCCACATTCAGGACAACACCCGTCACTCCCGGCTCGATCACAAACTGGCCATTTTCATCCATGGAAAGCTTTCCATCCACAGCCTCACAGTCCAGCTCTTCCTTCTTCCCCTGAAGATAAGACCTGATTTTGCCCTTATCAGCCTCATACCTGATTTCATAGGTTTTGTTTTTATGCTCCAGATCCTTGTTATCCTTATATCTCTTAATAATATTTCCGGACTTTCCAAGTCCCAGAGCTTCGTCTACGATTTCCCGATTCGACCAGTCCATCCCCAGCTCCTGCGCACTGGCTTCCGCCTTACTGCTTCCGACAGTCAGCGTCACCTTATCCTTCAGCACTTCCCCGGCTTCCTCCTTCACCGCAGATACCGCCTCGTCCTTCGTCATGCCGGACACATTCGTGGTACCGATATAGACACCCTGATTAATAGTATCCTCCTTTTCCGCAGCTCTCACTTCTCCCCCGAAAACCGTCAGCGAAAGGGAAATCACACCTGCCGCCAGCATCACCAGACCTGATACTCTTTTTTTCATTCATACCCCTCTTTTCTAAAAATTTGTCGAATGTATTCACATCGTAACTGTTCAGAGCACATTCGCAAAACCGTCCCTCCTGGGCTTTCCTTTTGCTCATGTAGGGCTCTCGCCCTATAGATTTATAATATTTCCCTTTGGTGAGCACGCTCCCCACGGCAAATATTATAAATCTGCACGGCTCTGAACAGTTATATCAGATTAAATAGCCCAGTACCATAGGTACGATCATGGATACAACGATCAGGCCCACGATCACTCCCGCAATGATACGCTTCGTCTTGTTATCATTAAAATTTATCATGCCCTTCACCTCTTTATTCTTCCATATTTCAGGATGATTTCATCAATCATCCGTGACGCCTCGCTCTTCGTTAATTTCTCCGGCGAAACGTTTAGCTCTATTCTATGATATTTTGTCAAATCATTCAAGTAAACTTTTTGTGATTTTGTAATGGGACTGTCTTTCTTCACCCGGCAGTACAGCGGCACCGGATCAAAGGCAGCCGGAGATACCTCGAGAAACTCTTCCCTCAGGCAGTGATACAGACGGCTCGCCGCCACCGCATCATCGTATGCCCGGTGACAGTGCTCCCGTTCAATCCCATAATGCTGACACAGCGATTCCAGGCTCTTGCTTTTCGGTTCCACCATGAACTTCTTCGCAATCCTGCAGGTATCGATCCCCTTTCGTTCAAATTCCTTCCCCATATTGACAGCAGCCTTCTTTATAAAGCTGTAGTCAAAGAGGATATTGTGACCCAGAATCGGCGCATCCCCGCAAAACTCCAGAAACTTTTCAACTGCCGCTGCCGCAGAGGGCGCTCCCGTCACCATTTCCTCTGTAATTCCCGTAAGATTCGTAATAAACTCAGAAACCGGCATCCGGTTGTCCACAAACGTCTGCCAGGACTCCAGGATTTCCCCGTCCCGCACTCTCGCCGCCCCGATTTCCAGGATCTTATCTCTCTTTGGATCCAGCCCTGTGGTCTCCAGATCGAGCGCTATGTACTCCACACTCATACCTTCACCATACGTTCCTTTCCTTCTCTTTTCCTGATACGAACACCACAGCTGCATTCCCCGTCAGCGGGTCACGGTTTCTGTAATCAAACACCACCAGACAGGGGAGTTTCCCGCCGCTTTTCATCACATCATACCGAAATACCTCACCATGCGTCATGTGCATGATCTGCTTCGACTGATATCCCTCATATCCTCTGAGATCTTTCGGGCATTCTGCCTCCCGGCGGTAAAACTCACGGAACTCCTCCTTATACTCCGTCAGATCCTTCGCCCACACCGGACGACTCTTGCTGTTTTCCCGCAGATACAGATCCAGCAGAAGCAGTTCATCATACAGCTCACTTCGCGTCCCGTCCACTTCCCCGGCAAAATCCCTCAGAATCTCCAGCCTTCCCATTCGCGAATGGTTCCTTCCATTTAACCCGTTTCTCTCATAAAACTCTCCCATCGCCGCAAACATGGCAAAGGGATGCGCAAAAGCCTTCTCCAGCTGTTCCAGCGTACTGGAAAACTGGCAGCTGTTGTAGTAGACCTCCACCATCTCCTCCACAGCCTTCAGCTTCAGCAGCTCCCCGTAAGAGATCCAGCGGGTACACAGCACCTCATAGGGCGGCTCCTGCCGGTATACCAGCCCGTACCGCTCTGCATTCTCCTGCATCCCGGAGCCTTTCAGCACCTTCAAAAACCCCAGCTGAAGCTGCTGCGGGCGCATCGCATAGACCTCATTAAAAGAATGCACAAAGCTGTCAAAATCCTCATAAGGGAGCCCTGCGATCAGATCCAGATGCTGGTGGATATTCTTCCCTGCCCGCACCCGCGCCACAGTATCCCTAAGCTTCGAAAGCTCCATCACCCTGTTAATCTCAGAAATCGTCTCCGGATTCACCGACTGCACCCCGATCTCCAGCTGTGCCAGTCCCGGTCTCAGCGCAGACAGCAGCGCAAGCTCCTCCTCATCCAGCAGATCCGCCGCAATCTCAAAATGAAAATTCGTAATCCCGTTATCATGCTCCGCCAGATACCTCCAGATCGCCTTTGCATGCCTATGATTACAGTTAAACGTCCGGTCAACAAACTTCACCTGGGGCACCTTCTGATCCAGGAAAAACTGAAGCTCCGAAAGAACCAGCCCGAGACTCCGGAACCGTACCCTCTTATCAATAGAAGAAAGACAATAACTGCACGAAAACGGACAACCCCTGCTGCTCTCATAATATATGATCTTATTCGGAAAATCTTTCATATTTTCATAGACAAACGGAATCTCATCCAGATCCATCAGCTTGGCCGGAGGATTTTCGCAAATCCCGCCCTTCTCCGTCCTCCATACAATCCCACGAATCCCGGACAGCACCTGTTCCATACTTCCATTTGCATCAGGTTCCTCATCCACACAAAAACTTTGACCATATCCATGCACATATGCTTCCACCAGCGCTGCAAAGCTTCTCTCCCCCTCGCCAGCCATCACTCCCGTCACCTGCGGAAATTCCTCCAGAAACTGCCTTGCATCATAGCTGACCTCCGGACCTCCGACCCAGACGGGAACCTCCCGGCACAGCAGATGAAAATCCCGGATCAGCGAAGTCACATACTCCCTGTTCCATATATAACAGGAAAACGCCAAAACATCCGGCTTCCTCCTGTAAATATCCGCAAGGATATCCTCCTTCCGGTGATTAATCGTATATTCCGCAATCTCCACCTGCCCCTTATGCTCCCCCGCACAAGCACGCAGACAATAGACTGCCAGATTCGAATGAATATATTTGGCATTAATCGCTACAAGTAAAATCTTCATTATCACACACTATGCGCAAACTGACTATGATACAGCTCCGCATAAAATCCCCCCTTCTTCAGCAGCTCCTCATGATTCCCCTGCTCCACGATATGCCCGTCCTTCATCACCAGGATCACATCCGCCTCCCGGATCGTAGACAGCCTGTGCGCCACAATAAAACTGGTGCGCCCCTGCATCATCCTGGCAAATGCCTTCTGCACCCTGATCTCCGTCCTGGTATCAATCGACGACGTCGCCTCATCCAGAATCAGCATCTGCGGCAGGCACAGCATCGCCCTGGCAATACACAAAAGCTGCTTCTGTCCCTGAGACAGATTTCCCCCGGACTCCGAGATCCTGGTATCATACCCCTCCGGCATCCTGGAGATAAATCCGTGGGCATGCGCTTCCTTCGCCGCCTGTATGATCTCCTCCCGGCTGGCATCCGGTTTTCCGTAAGCAATATTCTCTGCGATCGTCCCCGTCTTCAGCCACGTCTCCTGCAGCACCATTCCATAATTTCTCCTGAGACTGTCCCGGGTCAGCTTCTTCACCGGATACCCGCTGACTGCGATCTCCCCCTCATCCACATCATAGAACCGCATCAGCAGATTAATCATCGTCGTCTTTCCACATCCCGTAGGACCCACGATAGCAATGCGCTGTCCAGGCTTTACCGTCAGATTCAGATCGCGAATCAGCGGAACCTCCTTCTTATAGGAAAAGGATACATGCTTCAGATCCACGCTTCCATCCACCATCTCCGGCTTCAGCTCCAGCGCATCCGCAGCATCCGGTATCTGAGGCTCCTCATCGATCAGTTCAAAGACACGCCCTGCGCAGACCACTGCATTCTGGAACTCGGTGGCCACTCCCGAAATCTCATTAAACGGCTTCGTATACTGATTCGCATAGCTGACGAAGCAGGAAAGCTGTCCCACAGAGATCCTTCCCCGGATCGCCATGACTGCACCGATGATCGCTACCCCTGTAGACACCAGATTGTTTACAAACCGGGTGGACGGATTTGTCAGCGATGAGAAAAAGATCGCTTTCAGGCTGCTGGTCCGCAGCCTTTCATTGATATCTGTAAAACGCTCCTCCGCTCTCTTTTCATAGGAAAATGCTTTTACGATCCTCTGATTTCCCACCATCTCATCCACCAGTCCCGTCATATCCGCCCGGGCCTCCGACTGTGCCTGAAACATGGAAAAGGTACGTCTTGCGATAAAGCTCGCTACAAACAGAGACATGGGAGTCATCACCACCACAAACAGTGTGATTGAAACATTGATACTGAGCATAAATCCCAGCGTCCCCAGAATCGTAATCACACCTGTAAAAAGCTGCGAAAAGCCCAGCAGCAGACCATCGGAAAACTGATCCACATCCGTGACCACCCTGCTGATGATCTCTCCATACTGGTTGCTGTCAATATAACGCAGCGGCAGCTCCTCCAGATGTCTAAATGCCCGGGTCCGTATATCCTTCACCACGTGATAGGTAATCTTATTGTTGCATAGATTCATCAGCCACTGTGCCAGTGCTGTCGCTGCCACCACGATGGCAAAGCGAACCAGGACAGGCGCCAGCCGCTCAAAATCCACTGCTCCCTCTCCGAGAATCAGATCGATCCCCCGACCGGACAGAACGGGAGCATACAGAGTCAGTATCACGCTGATCACGGCAAAGATCAGCGAAAGGATCAGCAGATGCCTGTATGGTTTAATCAGCAGAAGGATCCTGCTGTATATTTCTTTATTCTTTTCTGAACGATTCTTCTCATTTTTCATCGTCAAAGCTCCTCTCTGCCTTTCCTGCCCGTTTCGAGGCATTCAATTCCTCTTCGGACAGCTGGGATACACAGATCTCATGATATACCTCACAGGTTTCCAAAAGCTCCTCATGCGTACCAAGTCCCACCTGGCATCCGTCATCCAGCACCAGGATCTGATCCGCATTCATGATGGAGGAGGCTCTCTGAGACACGATCAATACTGTCATTCCCTTCGTCTGCGCTGCGATCGCTCTGCGCAGTCGTGCATCCGTGGCAAAGTCAAGAGCCGAAGCACTGTCATCCAGGATCAGGATCTGCGGCTGCCGCACCAGCGCACGGGCAATGGTGAGGCGCTGCTTCTGTCCGCCGGAGAAATTCTTTCCTCCCTGAAGGACCACCGTATCCAGCCCGTCCGGCTTCGCATCCACAAACTCCTTCGCCTGGGCGATTTCCAGCGCCCGGTAAATCTCTTCATCCGTGGCGTCCGCTTTTCCCCATCTCATGTTGTCACGGATCGTTCCTGCAAACAGCACCGCATTCTGCGGAACGACTCCGATCTTTTCCCTAAGCTGTGAAAACGGATATTCCCGCACATCCACCCCGTCCACCAGCACACGCCCGGCTGTGACATCATAAAATCTGGGGATCAGATTCACTACCGTACTCTTTCCTGAACCGGTACCACCGATAATTCCGATCGTCTGACCCTTCTTTATCTTCATATGAATGTCCGTAACCGCATTTTTATTCTCATTGTATGCAAAGTCCACATGCTCAAAGCAGATGCTGTCCGGTGCTCCTGCCGCCTTTACCCCTTGCTTTCCTTCCTCCATCCCCGGCATGTGTGCAAATACATCATTAATACGTCCGGCAGAAGCAGAGGCCTTTGTAAGGGAAACGATCAGGTTTGCCAGTGCGATCAGTGCCAGAAGAATCTGTGACATATAGTTGATCAGCGCGATCAGTTCCCCCTGGGTAAGCTCCCCGAAGTACACCGTCTTTCCGCCCAGCCACAGGATAACGATCGTCGCCGCATTGATCACAATATAAGTAACCGGATTCAGCAGCGCTGAAATCTTTCCCACCAGCAGCTGTGTATTCATCAGCACCGTGCTCTCATGCTCAAATGCTTCCATCTCATCTTTCTGTCTGGAAAAGGCCCTCACTACTCTTGCTCCCTCCAGACTTTCCCTCGTCAGACGGAGCACCACATCCAGACGGTTCTGCACCTTCCGGTAAATGGGGATCGTCGCCATCATAATGCCGTAGATCACAAGCGAAAGCACCGGCACCAGCACCACAAAGATCCATGCCAGGCGCACATTCACCATAAATGCCATCACCACTGCGCCCGCCACGATAAAGGGAGAACGCAGAAACAGACGCAGGAACAGATTCACCCCGGCCTGTGCCTGGTTAATATCGCTCGTGAGCCGCGTCACCAGCGTGGAGGTTCCCAGCTTATCCAGCCCGGCATAGGAAAAGCTGTTGATATGCGAAAACAGATCTGCCCGCAATGCCGTTCCGAATCCGGTAGCCGCCTTTGCAGCAAAGTATTGTGCCGTGACAGAACAGAGCAGTCCCAGCAGTCCAAAAGCCACCATCACCGCACACATCTTCATAATATAAGAAACATCCGCATGCCGGATCCCCACATCCACGATCCTTGCCATTACCAGAGGAACCAGCAGCTCAAAGCAGGCCTCCAGAAGCTTAAACAGCGGACCGATGACACTTTCCTTCTTATAATCTCTCAAATATCTTCTCAGTTTAAACATAATTACCTCTTTTCAAAACCTTAACAACTGCAGACATTATAACTCTTTTGGTTTTTTATGTATAGGGAGAAAAAATATTTTGTTACTGTTCACTCCGTGACCAGTAACACGCTTCGCGATGCACAGATATG
>UQCM01000014.1 GCA_900539525.1 uncultured Blautia sp. | reverse complement strand
CTCGAAAAAGCATCCTCACCGAAACAGTACGGTATTTAGGGTGGATCATACTAGTTTTTCCGAACGTCAAAAAAGAGCTGATAAATTATCAGCCCTCTAAAGAGTAGAACATATACAGATATACCTCTGTCCTTTTGCCTGAGAGATTAGCAGGAATACCTGCCGTACACCTTCGGCGCTCGTTCTGTGAGACTCTCCAGAGTGTGCGCTGCAGACATCTGTCTGCAACGGCAACGCCTACTATAACACAGACTCTGAAGAATTGCAAGAGAATATTTCACTACTATTCACACGTCAGCCAGTTCGAGGTGGCGTATTACTGGTCATGTACCGGAATAAACATAAGGACAAATACCACTAAGAGCAGTACACATACCACCAGTGCTGATTTTTCCAGAAAGATCCTGGTGACCACCGTACCGATCACCGCTCCCAGGATAAAGAACAGAATAATCCCATAATACTGGAGACTCTTTCGGATCGCCTTTCTGTCCTTATTTACATTGTAGTAAAACAGCTGCTCTGTGGCGCTTCGAAGGTTTCCGGTGCACATGGTTGTCGCATAGGTACTGGTACCGTGAAAGGTCCGGAAGCTTTCCACCTGCATGGAGCAGACGAAGGATACGGCCATATTAATATAGTCATCATGGATGCCGGACGGAATAAAAGCGATCGTCCAGAGCACGGCAAATTCCAGAGCGATGACCACCTGGCGCCAGTGAATGACGGATTTGTTGCGAAACTCCTTCTTTACAAGCTCCGCAACAAAGATACCTGCCATAAAGGCCAGAATCGGATAGATATACTCTGCAAGCTTTACCCAGTTGTGATCCGCCGCATTGATTCCCAGAAGGACGATATTTCCCGTCTGTGCATTTGCAAAGACACCGCCCCTGCATACATAGGTATACACATCCAGATAACCGCCCGCAATAGCCAGAAGAACGCCAATGATGTAGGATTCCGATACCTGTTTCTGTAAGATTTTCATTACTGCTGCTTTGTTTTCAGGTATGCTGCCTTCCCTTCGTCATAAAGATTATTTCCTTCGCTGTCAATAATCACGACCAGCGGCATATCCTCTACATAAAGTTTTCTCAGTGCTTCCGCTCCCAGATCCTCATATGCGATCAGCTCTGCCTTCTTAATGCATTTCGCAAGCAGTGCACCTGCACCGCCGATGGCTCCGAAATACACGCCTGAGTATTTCTTCATTGCCTCAATGACTTCCGGAAGTCTTGCACCTTTACCGATCATACCGCGTGCTCCCACAGACATCATCGTGGGTGCATAAGCATCCATACGTCCGCTGGTGGTCGGGCCTGCGGAGCCGATCACCTGTCCCGGCTTCGCCGGTGTCGGACCCACATAGTAGATCGTGGCATCCGTCGGATCAAAAGGAAGCTCCTCTCCTCTTGCCAGTGCTTCACACATTCTCTTGTGTCCGGCATCTCTGGATGTATAGATGGTGCCGGTCAGATAAACGGTATCACCTGCATGGAGAGTTTTTGCCAGCTCTTCTGTCAAAGGAAGTTGAATATGTTTTTCCATCTCAGATCACCTCCGTTTTATGACGCGTTACGTGACAGTTGATATTTACCGCACATGGCATTCCTGCAATGTGGGTCGGCATCGTTTCGATGTTCAGTCCGATCGCTGTCGTCTTTCCGCCAAAGCCCTGCGGTCCGATGCCCAGCTGATTGATCTTTTCCAGCATCTCCTTTTCCAGGTCTGCATAGAACGGATCCGGATTGGAAGAATCGATCGGGCGCATCAGCGCTTTCTTTGCCAGCAGTGCACATTTATCAAAGGTTCCGCCGATTCCGACACCTACCACCATAGGCGGGCACGGGTTCGGGCCTGCGGTCTCTACGACCTCAAGGATAAAGTCCTTGATTCCCTGAAGACCTGCAGACGGTTTAAACATCCGGATCATGCTCATATTTTCGCTGCCGAAGCCCTTCGGTCCGACGGTTACTTTAATCTGCTCTCCCGGAACGATTTCCGTATACAGCATAGCCGGTGTGTTGTCACCGGTATTTCCGCGGCGCACGGGATCTTTTACTACGGATTTTCTGAGATATCCGTTGGTATATCCGCGGCGCACGCCCTCATCGACTGCATCTGCCAGGTTTCCTCCTGTGATATGTACATCCTGACCGATTTCAAGGAACACACACGCCATACCTGTGTCCTGACAGATCGGAACACTTTCATTTTCTGCAATCTCAAAATTATCAATGATCTTATCCAGTACTCCCTGGGCAATCTCCCAGTCCTCACATGCACGGCACTGACGAATCGCACCCTGTACATCCTTCGGAAGGTACTGATTTGCTTCAATACATAACTTTTCCACAACATCTGTAATCTGCTGTGCCTGAATCTCACGCATGTTTGAATCACCTCCTGAAAATTCTATCTTTCTTTTGCTGCTGTTTTTTCTGTTCATCCCTTAGCAGGTAAACCTGCACGGTCTGCTTTTTCTATAGGAATATCCCGATAAACTGGCAGGCCAGTACGACGATTACCAGCGCTACCGGATAGGTTGCCGCATAGGCGGAAGCCACATCATCGGTTCCTGTCACACGGATCAGGGTTCCAAGAGCGGGTGTACTTGTCATTCCGCCGCAGATGGAGCCCAGTGAGTTAAACAGGCTGAGCTTCAGCACCTTCACGGCAAATGCATAGCCAAGCAGCATCGGCACAAGTGTCATCAGCGCTCCGTAAACAAACAGAAGGATGCCCTGCTCTTTTAAGATGTCTACAAATCCGGCGCCTGCCTGAACACCTGCTCCCAGCAGGAACAGTGCCAGTCCGAACTCTCTCAGACATTCCAGGACATGCTTTTCTACCTTAACACTCAGTTTTCCGATATGGCCGAAATGTCCAAGGATCAGACCTGCGATCAGAGGGCCGCCGGAGGTTCCAAGGGCAAATACGCCGCCTCCCGGAAGCTTGATCTCAATTTTCGCAAGAATGATTCCCAGAACGATTGCAAGGGAAAACGGGAAAAATCCCATACTGTCCGCATAAAACAGGGACTCTTTTTTGTCCTTGTGAAAATCCTCTACCTGTACATTGGCAGCCGCCTCGAAGTTCTTGCGCTCTGCATCCATGTCTGTTTTCAGGATCTTCGGAATCAGCTGTACAAAAAGTACCACGCCGATCACGCCGAACGGATAGGCGATACCATATCCTACAGAAGCCGCATCCGAACCGGTGGCCTCCAGTGCCGCAGCAAGTCCCGGTGTACTGGTCAGTGCGCCCGCCATCATTCCCACGCTGATATCCGTCGGAACCTTAAAGACGGTAATCACAAGTGCACAGGTCAGTGCACCTGATGCAATGATGATGATTCCCAGGAGAATGTAGGATGTGGCATTCAGCTTGAAATTACGGAAAAACTTTGGTCCTGCTATAAATCCTACGGAAGTAACAAAACAGATCAGACCCAGTTCACGCACCAGAGACGGAATCTCCACACCAAAATGCCCGAAGATCAGGGCTACCAGCAGAATACCTGCGGTTCCCAGCTCCAGTCCTTTGATCTTGATACTTCCTACCAAATATCCGGTAACGGCAATTAAGAATACCATCATCAGTGTATTCGACATAACATTATCCCGAAACCATTCCCAAACTATCATAATATCTCCTCCATATACAGCCATGTGCAGACAGGGAAACATGTTACTGTTCACTCTTTCTGGTACGCCCTGGCGTTCTTGCTGCGAGGTGCGCGTCATGCTTTGCATGACATTCAAGATAAACAGTAACACGCTTCACAATGTATATCCTGAGAGATCAGGAGCGAAGGCTGCATGATAACATGATCCGTAACTGTTCCGGACAGTTACACATTATTCTTCTCTTTCTTTATCTCTCATGACGAGCATATTTTGGCAGCAGCAGCGGAGATACATCATCAGAAGCCACACCTGCCTCCTTCAGTTCCTCTGCATACTTCTCGATATGGTCGAGATTCATCGTTCCAAGCTCTACTTCCTTCGCTTTCGCAGCTGCAGCCTTACCTGCATTTCTTCCGAATACGATGATGTCCAGCAGAGAGTTACCCATCAGACGGTTTCTTCCGTGGATACCTCCTACAGCCTCTCCTGCTACCAGCAGGTTGTCGATGGCCTTGGTAAAGCCCTCTCCGCCGATCTCCAGACCGCCGTTCTGGTAATGCAGGGTCGGATAAACAAGGATCGGGATCTTTCTCATATCGATACCATAGTTCATGTACATACGGAGCATTGCCGGGATCCTCTTCTCGATGGTGCCCTCTCCGCCGATGCGCTCGATCATCGGAGTATCCAGCCATACACCACTGCCCAGAGGGGTAGTCACTCCTTTTCCCCTGTCAGAGCACTCACGGATAATGGAAGCTGCAGCCACATCACGTGTCTCCAGCGGATGCATGAACGCTTCACCATCCACATTTACCAGCATGGCACCCAGAGAACGAACCTTCTCTGTTACCAGTGCACCGTAGATCTGTGACGGATATGCCACACCTGTCGGATGATACTGGATGGTATCCTGATACAGAAGCGGTGCTCCCGCACGGTATCCCAGGATCAGACCGTCGGCTGTTGCGCCGTAGTGATTCGAGGTTGGGAAGTTCTGATAGTGCAGACGTCCTGCACCACCGGTAGCGATGATAACGGTCTTTGCCCTTGCCACCATATAGTCGCCGGTCTCCATGTTCAGAAGAACGGCACCTGCCACCTGACCCTTCTCATCCTTGATCAGCTCTACTGCAGAAGTGAACTCTACGACAGGGATCTGACGGTTCAGCACCTCATCGCGCAGGGTACGCATGATCTCTGCTCCGGAGTAGTCCTTGCAGGCATGCATTCTCTTTCTGGAGGTACCGCCGCCATGTGTGGTCACCATATTTCCTTCTGCATCCTTATCAAACATTACGCCCAGTTTGTTCAGCCACTGGATCGCATCCGGTGCTTCCATAACAAGTCTCCTGAGCAGCTCCGGTCTTGCAGCAAAATGTCCGCCGCCGAATGCATCCAGATAATGCTGTACCGGAGAGTCGTTCTCTTTGTCAGCAGCCTGGATACCGCCCTCAGCCATCATGGTGTTGGCATCACCGATACGCAGCTTTGTCACGATCATGACATTTGCGCCCGCCTCATTTGCCTCGATGGCAGCTGAAGCGCCTGCACCGCCGCCGCCGATAACCAGCACATCGACATCATAATCCACTTTGTTTAAATCTACCTTCTCGTTCAGCAGACGGCTGTTGGAGTGAAGCAGATGTCCCAGCTCTGCCGGAACCTTCTGACCCTTGTTCGGTCCGATCTTAATCTCTACAAATCCGTCTTCTCTGTAATCCGGATGGTACTGTTTCAGAAGGGCATCTTTCTCATCAGCAGTCATTCGTCTGGGTTCCATGCCCATACGCTCATCCCTGGTGGCTTCCACCTTCTTTACGGACTCAAGCATTTCTGGTGTAAACATGATTATCCCTCCTTATTTCTCGATCTCTCGTGTATTGTAAAGTTCCTGCATCTCTGTGATCGGCTTCTGCATGATCTGCTCGATCAGCTCATCATATGCACCCTTGTTGATCTCCTCAACACGGTTTTTCAGATGCTGTGTCTCAGGTGCGATGTATTTTCCTGTCAGGCGCCTTGCCAGCAGTCCTACCATCGGATGAGAGATCTCAGCCGGGCAGCGAACGGAACAGCAGCCGCAACTTACACAGTCAAAGGATTCCTCTGCACACTTCTCAAATTCACCTCTCTGTGCATATGCGATATACTGCATAACGTTCAGATCCTGGGTACATGCCTTTGTACATGCATTACATCCGATACAGCTGTAGATTTCCGGATACAGCTCCATCATAATCTGCTGATTCGGGCGGATCTCCTCGATATCGTAGGTTCTCTTATCTGTCGGGAAGAACGGAATGCTGGCTACATACATGCCTTCCTCTACCTGTGTCTGACATGCCAGACAGGTCTTCAGCTCATTCTTTCCCTTAATTCTGTAGATTGTGGCACACGCACCGCAGAAGCCGTGACGGCATCCGCATCCTCTCTTGAGGGTGTAGCCCGCATATTCCATTGCGGTCATGATCGTCAGATCTGCCGGCACGCTGTATTTCTTACCGAAAAAATATACATTTACCATTTTTTCCATTTTAAGGTACCAGTCCTTTCTATTTCGTATGTGTCATTACTATTCAATTTTAATCAATACCGAAACCCCGCAGTGCACAAGCTCGATTCCGCTTCGCTCCTTCTCGCTTGAGGGCTTCGCCCTATGTCGCACGTCCTAAACACTCAGCCATATGCAAGCATCTGTCTGTGTGTTTATGCCGTTCGACGCACTGCTCATGCCTATCAATACTCAGCCGGAAGCTCATCGAGTTCGTCGCAGCGGAATACCGGTCCGTCTTTGCAGACGTATTTGGAACCGATGTTGCAGCGGCCGCATTTGCCGATACCGCATTTCATGCGCAGCTCCAGGGTGGTGTAGACCTGGTCTCTGGAGAAGCCCATTTCTTCCAGGCCTGCCAGTACGAACTTGATCATGATGGGCGGTCCGCACACCAGGGCGGTTTTGTTCGTATCAAATCCGATCTCCTTTAAGTAGGTCGGTACAAAGCCCACGTGGCCGTCCCAGCCTTCCTGCTCACGGTCAATGGTCAGGTAGACGTTTACGCCCTCTGTCTTCATCCAGACCTCCTGGATTTCTTTCAACTGTACCAGATCGTCTGCGGAACGGGATCCGTAGAGGATATCTACGGTGCCGTAGTCTGCGCGGTTATCCAGTACATAATTGATCACGGAACGCAGCGGCGCCAGACCGATACCACCCGCGATGAACAGAAGATTTTTTCCTTTGAGTTTATCTTCCACCGGGAAATGGTTTCCGTAAGGTCCCCTGACGGTGATCTCATCTCCTACCTGAAGACTGTGGAGATAGTCGGTAAGGCTTCCGCATTTTTTGATACTGAATTCCTGATACTCTTTGTTGGTGGGTGATGAAGTAATGGAAAACATACCTTCACTGACTCCCGGCGCGCACACCATGGCGCACTGTCCGGGCATATGCTCAAAGAGCTTTCCCCCCTCCGGTGCATTTACACGGAAGGTCTTTACATCCGGTGTCTCCTGACGGATGTCTGTGATCACGCCAACCTTCGGGATCAGCGTATCTAAGGTATAATTTTTATGACAGGTACATTCACTCATTCTTTTTCACCTCCCTGTTTCTGAAAGGACTTAATGACTTTTACAATGTTTAAGGATGCCGGACATTTCTCCACGCAGCGGCCGCAGCCCACGCAGGAGTACATGCCGTCATTATTTGCCGGGAAATATACCAGCTTGTGCATGAATCTCTGGCGGAATCTCTGCATCTGACTGTTACGGTTGTTTCCATGAGCCATCATGGTGAAGTCAGAATACATACAGGAATCCCAGCAGCGATAACGCTTCACGCCGTGTCCGGTGTCGTAATCCTTAATGTCATAGCACTGACAGGTCGGGCACACAAAGGTACAGGTGCCGCATGCCAGACATGGCTTATACAGTTCCTCCCACAGAGGAGAATCAAACTTTTCGGAAAGGACATCACCGTTCCAGCCTTCGAGAGAAAGACCGGAGTACGGAAGCTTCTCCACGATGCCGCGGATGGCTGCCTTCTCATCCTCTACCTTCTTCTCGTCTGCATCATCTGCAGCTGTCAGCAGGCTTTCCACAGCCTTCGTCAGCGCCTCTCCCTTTTCGGTAAGTGCCTTCCAGTACAGCATATCTCCCACCATCCAGGCAGCTACGTCGGCCACCGGATCGGCACAGTCGATACCAAACACCTTACAGAAGCAGCTCTCCTCCGGCTCATGACATGCCAGCGCCACGATGGTTCCGTGCTCTCTTCTCGCTGCATAGAAGGTATCCACAGGGTCAGCTAAAAATACCTGATCCAGTACCTTTACGCCCTGAATATCGCAGGCCTTCATACCGAATACCACAAAGCTCTGTTCCTTTAATGCTTCCGGCTCGATCTCGATCTTTTTTCCGTCCTTTACACAGGTATATAAAGTCTCGCTCTGAGGGAAGAAGGCATCCTTCGGTGACTTAACACTCTTTAAGGTGTCAAGATCCACCTGTGCATCTTCGCTCCAGACTCCAAAGTTCACCTGGTCTGCCTTGTTTACCGGCAGGATCAATTCCTGGGATTCGGCAATCAGCCGGAATAATGCCGACAGATTTTCTTTCGCTATCTTATACATACATTATCCCCTTTCTCCCACGATGCTCGGCTCCACATCACCAAAGGTGAAGTCCGTGAGCGGTCCTTTTGTTTCAATATCCTCTCCTGCCTGGAATTCACCATAGAATTCATTGATATCCTTGATAAATTTCCGGTTGAACAGGTGAAGAGGAATTCCCTGGGGACATACTCTGCTGCACTCGCCGCAGTCTGTACATCTTCCCGCCACATGGAACGCACGGATGATGTGGAACATCTTTTCCTCGAAGGAATCTACGTTTGCCTTCTGTGCGCTGTCAAATTTGGTGCTGTCAAAGACACACTTGCGGCAGCTGCATGCCGGACAGACGTTGCGGCATGCGTTACAGCGGATACATTTGCTTAACTCCTTCTGGAAAAAGGCAAATTTCTCTTCCGGCTTCATCGCCTCGATGCGCGCCACTTCTGCAAAACGGTCAGCGTCATTCGTATCCTTTGACTCACCGATAATCTCATCATAGATTCTGTGCTCCTTGCCCTTGCAGACATGGCATCTCTCCAGCATGGCATCCGCATAGGAGCAGGTCTTTTCTCCGTAGATCGTCTGGATGGTCAGCGTATCTGCATCATCCGTGATCTCTGCACCGGAAATGCTCTCGATTCCTTTGATGCCCTGTTTTCTGATCTTCTCAATGTCCAGCTTTCCTTTACAGCCCACACCGACAATGTATGCCTTGTCACGGTCTACACGGTGCTCCTTGATGAGCTGGTTGAAGCTGTATGTATCGCACGGCTTCAGACAAACCATGGTCTTACCCTCCAGTTTGGAAGCCTCTATCATATATTTGCTGAGGTTTGCCCCGCAGAATCCGTTGTATACGAAATCATCAAGGCTCTCCACGCTTTCAAAATACGCCGGTTCCGGATTGTAGGGCAGGTCTCCGGCCTTCCAGCCGAGAACCCGTGCGACAGTTCCGTCAGCCAGCAGTTCTTTTGCACGGTTGATTAGCTCCTGCATCTCAAATCCTCCAATCTTACGTTCTTGCCCAGGGAGCGGATCTTCTCAACGAACTCGTTCATCGTCGTAGAGAACTTCACGCCCTCTGCCGCAGATACCCACTCGACACGGGTACGTCCGTTTTCCACACCGATGTAATCCAGCATGGAGAACAGAAGCGTCATACGTCTTCTGGCATAATAGTTTCCGGTGCTGTAATGGCAGTCTCCCGGATGACATCCGCAGAGGATCACACCATCTGCCCCCTTCTCAAAGGCCCGCAGAATAAACATGGGATTCACGCGGCAGGAACAGGGAACACGGATAATCTTTACGTCCGCAGGATAAGCCAGACGGCTGCTTCCTGCCAGATCTGCGCCTGCGTAGCTGCACCAGTTACAGCAGAACGCTACGATTTTCGGTCTGAATTCTTCTTTTGCTTCTATCGACATATTGCATCTACCTCCGCTAGAATCTGTCTGTTCGAGAATCCCTGCAGATCCATTGCACCGGACGGACACGTTACGGTACAAGCACCGCATCCCTGGCACAGCGCGCTGTTGACTACCGCTACGCGGCGTGTCTCACGGATTCCGTGGTCATTAACCTGTTTGTCTTCATAAGTGATCGCACCATAAGGACATACATTGGCACAGGCGGAGCATCCATTACAGAGAAGCTCATCGGACTGTGCAGTACATGGATTCGTCAGCAGCTTATCCTTGGCCAGCAGTCCGATCGCTTTTACGGCTGCCGCACCTGCCTGGGCTACAGTCTCAGGAATATCCTTCGGTCCCTGGCAGACACCTGACAGGAAAATACCTGCTGTCGGGGATTCTACCGGACGGAGCTTCGCATGTGCTTCCGTCAGGAAGTTATTTGTATCGATGCTGGCTGTCAGCATGGTAGCGATCTTTCTCACGTCCGGGTTCGGCTCAATGGCAGTTGCCAGAACGACCATATCCGCTTCCTTCAGGATCTGCTTATTGTCCAGAAGGTCGGAACCCTGAACCAGAAGCTTTCCGTTCGGCTGCGGGATGACCTTTCCTACCTGTCCCTTGATATAATTCACACCATACTGCTCGACTGCTCTGCGGTAGAACTCATCGAAGTTCTTACCCGGTGTACGCACATCGATATAGAATACGGTCACGTTCACATCCGGATATTTATCGCGGATCAGCATCGCATGCTTTGCTGTGTACATACAGCAGATCTTGGAGCAGTAGGGCTTTCCTCTGTCATCGGAGCAGCGGCTTCCCACGCACTGGATAAATACCATTTCCTTCGGAGCCTTTCCGTCGGAGAGGCGCTCCAGATGTCCTTTGGTAGGACCTGCCGCATTCATGATACGCTCCAGCTCCAGGGAGGTGATGACATCCTTGCTCTGGCTGTAGGCATACTCATCATAGTTATCCAGCTTGATCGTATCAAATCCGGTGGCAACCACGATCGCACCGTATTTTTCTGTAACGATCTCATCCTTCTGTGTATAATCGATCGCTCCTGCCTGACATACTTTCGAGCAGACACCACATTTGCCTGTCTTCATTTTCGTACAGTACTCCGGATCGATGACCGGCACATTCGGGATGGCCTGTGCGAATGGAGTGTAAATAGCACTTCTCGTATTCAGGCCGCGGTTAAACTCGCTTGGCGCTTTCTTTGACGGACATTTTTCCTGGCAGACACCGCATCCGGTACATTTGTCCATATCGACGTATCTTGCCTTCTTGCGGATATCCACGGTGAAATCTCCCACGAAACCGCTTACCTTTTCCACTTCGCTATATGTATAGATCTTGATCTTCTCGTGTGCGGAAGCCTCCACCATCTTCGGTGTCAGGATACACGCGGAACAGTCCAGTGTCGGGAAGGTCTTGTCAAGCTGTGACATTCTTCCTCCGATACTCGGTGTCTTCTCCACGATATCCACTTCGTAGCCCGCATCTGCGATATCCAGCGCTGTCTGGATACCGGCAATACCGCCTCCGATTACCAGCGCACGCTTAGTTACACGGCTCTCGCCCGGCTTCAGCGGTGTGTTTAAATTTACCTTTGCAATGGCTGCTCTGGCAAGGATCACGGCTTTCTTTGTCGCCTCTTCCATATCCTTGTGGATCCAGGAACAGTGCTCACGTATATTTGCAATCTCCACCATGTATGGATTCAGGCCGGCTTTTTCTGCAGCCTTCCGGAATGTGGCCTCATGCATACGCGGTGAACAGGAACAGACAACGACTCCTGTCAGATTCTTCTCTTTAATCGCCGAAATGATCCTGTCCTGTCCTGCCTCGGAACACATATACTGGTAATCCTCGGCATGAACAACACCCGGCTCTAAGAGAGCCATCTCGGCAACCTTCTTTACATCTACCGTAGCGGCAATATTACTTCCACAGTGGCAGACAAATACTCCTATTCTCTGCATCCTGCTACCTCCTGTATCTTCTGAATGCGCTGACTAAAAGCTGCTGCGGAAGCTCCGGATCCAGAAGCTGTGGAATCTCATCTGCCTTCAGATAGCTCTGCCCCTTCTGGCGTACCACGATCTGTCTGGCTGCGTCGATCAGCTTGCCCGGCTTCACATCCCTCGGACAGCGTTCTACACACGCAAAACAGGAAAGGCATTTCCACAGGGATCTGGACTCTACAAGAGCCTCAATATCCTCATTGATCACATAAGATACAAACTGGTGCGGCTTGATATCCATCTCATTGTAAGCCGGACAGGTAGCAGAACACTTCCCGCACTTCATACATTTTAAAGGATTGACTCCGCTGATTTCTTTGATCAGCTCAGCCTGCTTCTTCGGGGTATTCATGCCTTCGCCACCTCCTCTTTCACGCCCAGAGCCTCTGCCAGCAGTTCTGTAAAGTAATATACCGGCAGTCTGCTCTCCGTGCTCTTGTTCAGGTTGTACAGACACAGCGGACAGGCCGTGATCAGCATCTCAGCTCCAAAGCCCTCTGCACTGTCCATGATCTTATCGCACATATTTCTGGACATGTCTTTTTCTTTCAGTGAGATATATCCGCCGCAGCACTCGTTCCGGTAAGGATAGATCACCGGCTCGGCGCCGATCGCACGGATAAAATCCTCAAGAATCTTCGGGTTCTCCGGGTTGTCAAACTCCAGAATCTTTCCCGGGCGAAGGAGCAGGCAGCCATAGTAGGCACCGATCTTCTTTCCCGTCAGAGGATTTACCACTTTTTCCTTCAGCACATCAAAACCTACGCGGTCTCTTAAAACCTCCAGAAAATGGAGTACGGTAGTCTCTCCCGCATATGGCTCTTCCAGCTGCATGTAATTATTTGCTCTGGTACGGATGTCCTCCACATTTTTCATGTCATCGTTGACACGTTTGATCACATGATGACAGGCGGAGCACAGCGTAACCAGATCCTGCTGCTTTTCCTTTGCTTCATTTAAGGCACGGACAGAAGAAAGCTTGGTGGCAATCTCATCACTGCCAAGCGGATAAACACCGCCGCAGCACTGCCAGTTTTCGATTTCTTCCAGTTCGAATCCCAGTGCCTTCGCTGAAGCTCTGGCATAAGCATCCAGGTCTTTCGCCTTTGTTCTCAGGGTACACCCCGGATAATAACTGTACTTCATCATTACCGTTGTCCTTTCTATTGTTTCAGGTTAACTATTCAGAACAGCAGTCCACAGACCCGCATGGTCTGCTGTTCACTCTTGCTGCTGATCTTTTACAGCTCGATCTGCGCAATCACTGCCTTAAGAGCGTCTGCACTCTTCTGAAGCTGAGCGATCTCTGCCTGGTTCATGCGCATCGGTACCTTACCGCGGATACCATTCGGTCCCACGAGAGTCAGTGTGCTCAGGCAGACATCCTCAATGCCATACTCGCCATGCATCATAGATGACACCGTTGCCATTGAATCAGAAGAAGCCTGAAGGATTCCGCACAGCTTGCATACAGAAGCAGAAACCGCATAGAAGGTAGCGCCTTTGTTTGCGATGATCTTTCCGCCTGACTTCTGCACATACTCCAGCATTCCCTCTTTGTCCAGCTCACCGATATCGTAATGTCCCATTGTCTGCATCAGATGATAGTATTCATCCACGCTCACGCCGGAAATATAAGCACCCGTCCACGGAATAAAGGAGGTATCTCCATGCTCACCAAACACATACGCATGAATATTTTTCTGTGCTACCTTAAAATGCTCGGACAGACCGCAGCGAAGGCGTGCCGTATCCAGAATCGTTCCGGAACCGATCACCTGTCTCTCCGGCAGTCCGGAAATCTTTGTAAATACATAGGTCATGATATCCACAGGATTGCTCACGATGACGTAAAGCGCATCCGGTGCTGCTGCTACGATCTCCGGTGTAATGCTCTTAAGGATATCTACGTTTGTCTGCGTGAGCTCGATCCTCGTCTGTCCCGGCTTGCGGGCAATTCCGGAGGTAATAATGACGATATCGGAACCCTTTGCGTCCGCATAATCGCCTGCAATGATCGAGATCGGATCGCGGAAACAGGTTCCCTGTACAATATCCATCACCTCTCCCTCGACCTTCTGTTTATTAATATCGATCAGTACGATCTCTGATGCGATATTCTGCGTAGATAACGTATACGCAATCGTAGCCCCCACGCTTCCGGCCCCAATAATAGTAATTTTGCTGCTCATAGTGCTCCTTTCTTCCCTGTTCGTAACGGCTTCCTGCCAAAAGCTGCCCCGTGGCAACGCATCTTCCGTCCGAAGCGGTTACTTCTCTACATTTTCTGGTTTGGTATGAAACCGTGCCCTCTTCCTCTGCTTTAATGAAAGACACACATGGCCGAACGATTTCATTGTCTTCATCATATCATATTGATAAGAATTTAACAAGCATTTTTATTGACTTTTCAGAAGCTTTTTCTGGAAATTATTGAAATTATTATAGAAAACTTTCCATAAACGACACTGGACAGTATACCCTGAAAAATGCTATGATAATTAAAGTAAGGAGGCACATTATGATTCGCACATTATTGAAACCTTTGTCGTTTGTTCCGGCATTATTACTGATGTATATGATCTTTTCTTTCTCTGCCCAGCCGGGTGATGTATCCTCTCAAATCAGCTACAAAGTCAGCTATAAAATGGTAGAAACAGCCGACTATGTGTTTGATGCAAATCTTGAGGAATGGCAGGTCAGCGAATGGGCGACAAAGATCGACTTTATCACCCGAAAACTGGCACATATGACAGAATATTTTGCCCTTGCCATAGCCGTGTCCTTTCCATTATATGTTTATGGTATGCACGGCATCCTGCTCATGCTGGTAGCAGGGCTGATCTGCGTAGGCTTTGCCTGCGGGGATGAATACCACCAGTCCTTCGTCATGGGACGTGGCCCTTCGGCAAAAGACGTATGCATAGACAGCGTAGGAATCTTCTTCGGAATCATTCTGGTCCGCATCATCGGATGGACCGGAAGAAAGACCATTTTTAAACCAAAGAAGAGCTTCCAAAGGAAGCAGTCACATTATGATGATTACGACTACGATGACCGTTATGACAGAGAATCCTTCCAGAAGCCTGAACAGCGCATACATAAGAAGTACCGCAGATCGTCTTACGCACAGGATGACTGTCAGGAACCGCCGTATTACGGCAGAAATGATGCTCCAGAGCATGGGTACTACGACAGAAACGGGTATCAGGAACCTCCGTATTACAGAAGAAAGGATGATCCAGGGCACGGGTACTACGACAGAGACGGGTATCAGGAGCTTCCGTACTACGGCAGAAATGACGCTCCAGGACCCGGATACTATGACAGGGACGGGTATCAGGAACCTCCGTATTACAGAAGAAAGGATGATCCAGAGCCCGGGTACTACGACAGGGACGGATATCAGAAGCCTGAGAGTTATGACAGAAACGATCCTCAGAAACCGGCGAAGCACGAAAGAGATGCATATCGGCAGGGGTCTTCCGGAGCCGGTAAGAAAAAAGTCAAAAAAGAAAAAGACTGGTTTTTTGATATGTAAAATTTATTCTGTTTTCTCTTGACTGTTTTCACGTTTATGTTATAATAACAGTAATCATTATTGTTTTATGAAAGGAGATTACTATATAATGAAAGAATTAAAAGGTACAAAAACGGAACAGAATCTGATGACTGCTTTTGCAGGTGAATCACAGGCCAGAAACAAATACACCTACTTTGCAAGCAAAGCAAAAAAGGACGGGTATGTACAGATCGCTTCCATTTTTGAAGAAACAGCAGCAAACGAAAAAGAGCATGCTAAGATATGGTATAAGCTGCTGAACGGCGGAGCAATCGGTTCCACGATCGACAATCTCGTAGATGCTGCAAATGGTGAGAATTATGAATGGACCGATATGTATGCAGGCTTTGCAAAGGAAGCAAAGGAAGAAGGATTTGACGATATTGCATACCTGTTCGAAGAAGTTGCCAAGATCGAGAAGGAGCATGAAGAGAGATACCGCAAGCTTCTGGCAAATATTCAGGGCGATCTTGTCTTCTCCAGGGAAGGCGATGTGATCTGGCAGTGCTCCAACTGTGGACATATCTGTGTTGGTAAAAAGGCACCGGAGGTTTGCCCGGTATGTGCACATCCGCAGAGCTATTTCCAGATCAAAGCTGAAAACTACTAATATTACAGCATACGCCAGACTCTTTACCTAAAGTGCTCTGGCGTATATTGTCAAAACACAAATGAGGTGCAGCATGAAAAACACCGACGCAAATAATCTGACCGGTATGAGTATCCGTACATTAAATTATGTCATGATTCTGGCGGCCTGTATTTTATACATATTTATTTTATATGATACTCTTCGGATATCCACGCAGTATCAGTCTCTTGTCGATGCCACCGAAAATTATATTAACTGTGAAAAGGATGCCGCACTTGTCAGAGAAGGATCGAATTATCTTTCAGAACAGGTATGGCTGTATACTGTGACTGCAGATACTACTTACATGAAAGCCTACTTTCAGGAGGCAAACGTGGACATGAGACGTGATAACGCATTAAAAAGTCTGGAAGAGCTGCATCCCGGAGAAGACTTATGTTCTCTTTTAGATTCCATATCAAAATGTGCGGAGGATCTGCAAAAACGGGAAATATACGCAATGAAACTTGTATCCGTTGCAAAAGATTACAATATGGATAATCTTCCGGACGAAATCCGAAGGCTGGAGCTGACAAGCCAGGATCTCTCTCTGGATCGTGCCGGAAAAATAAAGAGAGCTCATGATCTGGTCTTTGGCTCAGGATATCGTTATCAGAAATCTCTGATTGAAGACAATATCTCTTCCTGTCTGACTGATATTCTGGACAATATGAGTCAGGCACATGCCCAAAACGCCGAAGATCTCAAAGAGGTGATTTCAAGGCAGCGTGTACAGCTCAGTATTCTGTTCCTCATGAATGTGATACTTTTCTTCTTTATCAGTGTTTTGATCGTCAGACCGCTTCAGATCTACATTCGATGCATTAAAGAAAACAAGGCACTTGAAATTATCGGTTCCTACGAATTCAAATACCTGGCTTTTACCTACAATAATATTTATGAGATCAATGCCGCGAATGAAATTATGCTGCGAAAGAAAGCGGAACAGGATGGACTGACCGGACTTTTGAACAGAGGTGCTTTTGAACACCTGCGTGCCGGATTAAAGATTAATTCCACACCACTTGCACTATTGCTGATCGACGTTGATCATTTTAAAGAAATAAATGATCATTACGGACATGAGACCGGTGATGCGATTTTAATAAAAATCGCAAAGCTGTTATCTTCTTCCTTCCGCTCCTCGGACTATATCGCAAGAATCGGCGGCGATGAGTTCGTTGCTCTTATGACAGATATTTATCCGCAGTCAATTCCTATGATCCGTAAAAAAATCCATCATATCAATGAAATTCTCCAGAGAGGCGCTGACGGACTTCCAAAAGTATCTCTCAGCGTAGGCGTTGCTTTTTCGAATGCAGGATTTGAAGACACTCTTTATAAAAGAGCAGATGAGTCATTGTATAAAGTGAAAGAAAAGGGACGATGCGGCTGTGCATTTGATGGAGAAGATGTGCTGACTTCGGAAAACCAGAGAACGTGATTCAAGGGCGCTTCCATAACGGAAGCGCCCTGTTTTCTACTCCACCTTTTTACTTTTTATCAGAGCCACAACTGCAAGTATTGCGTTGATCAGGCACCAGCATGCCCATATTACAAGATCACTGTAATTCCCATATCCCGCGAATCCCATAAGCGCCGCTAACCCGAACAAAATCATAAGTGCAATATTGCCGCCTTTTCCCTGTGACTTTCTCGTTGCTACTGAGACAATCCCGCCTGCAAGCATCAATATTGCGACAAGAAGTCCCACGGATCCGGATGAACCCCCATTATTTTCCATGTACAGGTAAACCAAAATTGTTCAGGTCCGATCTATGGAAAGGTTTTCTTCCACCCGGTTTCCGGACAAAAACTCCATGGAAATCACTGACTGCATCAATCATCTATCTGTTCCTCTTCTGGCTGTCTCTTTCGCTTGAAGTAAAGGATGTAACGGTTCCCCAGCTTTGGGTCGAGCGGATCACCTGCTTATTCATCATGCTTTCTGTCGTCTTTTGCTGGTTCAACTATTGCAATATACAGCGTTTCGTACCTTTATGTAAGAGCAGACACCGGATCATCCGTTGTCTGGGAATACTGATTCTAAGTGTCGCAGTGATATTCCTGCTGTTTCTGATAATGTTTATCATAGAATCTATCTTTTCAGCTTTTTCATTATAACATATGTTTTTTTCCTTTGTTGCCACCACTATGGTGGCAATTTTTACAGCTTATTTCCAAGCAAAAAGACTATGCATAAGCAGGCACTGCTTTTGCATAGTCTTTTATTGTTACTCATGTTTAACGGGTTCCAACGTCATAATTTTTCACAGACCATTTTAACGCTTCCCCGGGACACTCCCGCACACATTTTCCACATCGGATACATTGACTGGAATTTGGCTCCTCACAGGTGGAAATGTCAACGGGGCATACTCTTTTACATTTTCCGCATTTCACACAGCTCTCCTTATGTACTTCAAGATGTACCAGTGAGATGGAATTAAAAAAACCGTAGATTGCCCCCAGAGGACAAATATACTGACAAAACGGCCGGAATACATACATCGACAAGAGCACGGTCAAAAGCAGAATCATAAATTTCCATTGGAACAGCATCCCTGCCGCAGCCCGCAGTCCTTCATTTACCGACATCAGCGGAATGGCTCCCAGCAGAGTCCCGGAAGGACAGATATACTTGCAGAACCAGGGGACTCCCACTCCATAGCTTCCCTTCCAAAAAGCAGGAAGAAGCAGAACAAAAAAGAAAAGTACCACATACTTCACATTTTTCAGGTAGCGATTCCCCGGAAGCTTCTTTCTCTTTCCCGGAAATGGAATCCGGTACAGCAAATCCTGGACCAGTCCAAAGGGGCACAGCCACCCGCACACAAACCTGCCGAGCAAAGCTCCCACAAAGAACAAAAATCCGGTCACAAAAAATGGAATATGCAGATGTTTCTGAGCCAGACTTGCCTGCAGTGCCCCCAGCGGACAGGAGCCTAATGCTCCCGGGCAGGAGTAGCAGTTTAGCCCCGGAACACACAGTGCTTTTAATTTTCCCTGATATATTTCACCATCAGCAAATCCTTTTAGATATCCATTTGTAATAATAGTAAACAGCGCCTGCACAAGCAGACGCAGATGTTTTCTTATTCTCTCAGCCAATTCCGATACACTCCAGACAAATATGAACTGCTTTCTGTAAAATAACGGACAGATCCCCCCGCCAGATTCCCACTGCCATCAGTGCGATACCTGACACAGCAATCCATCTGCTATTCCAAAAGCGCTTCAATGATTTCCACCCATTCTTCTCCAGATTTTGCCCCAACATACCGTTCACCTACCTGATTGCCTTCTTCATCCACAAAAAAGGTAGTGGGAACTGCCGTAACATCCTGTAAAAATGTCTCGTATACCTCCTGGTTCAACAAAAGATGCGTATAGTCAGCACCTGTCTCCGATACCAGTTCTTTTGCATCGGTCACATCAGTGCCCTCCTGCACGTCACTGATCATCCCTACCATCTGAAAATCTTTATCCGCATAATCCTCCGCAATCTGACCAAGCTCCGGCATTTCATTGATACAGGGCGAACAGTAGGTTGCCCAGACATTGATCATGGTAAGCTTCGCATCCGCAAATATGCTTTCATCCACCGTCTCACCCTCCAGAGTCACCGTCTGAAAGCTCACGGTATCCTTATCCGAATGCGCAGAAGTTTCTTCGCCGGTATTCGCAGCTTGCGCAGGTGTCTCTGTCTGCACTCCTGAATCTGATGTTAAACTGCAGCCAGAAAGCAACAATCCGGCTGCAAGTATGGATATGGCTGCAAATGTTCTGTAAATTCTGTGCGTCATGTTTAAAAATCCCACACTCCTTGTCCTCTTTTTGATTCGCAACCAGTATAACATATTTTTTTCTGACTTACTACAAAAATACTGCAATATGCTATTCAAAACTATTACATTTTTTCAGATAATAAAAACCATAAGCCGGAACATCTACCCCGCAGGCTTTCATTTTTCTTCCTGTCAGCAAATCTTCATATTCTCCGTCATCCTCATGGATCCATGCCGTTTTGTCATGTTCGCTGAAATTAAAGATACCGATCAGCTTATCGCCTTCAAAATATCTTCCAATACATAGAAGTTCTTTTTCATAAGTTTCTATCGTCCATGTATCCGCATTGCTGACAAATACTTTTTCTGTTTTACGGATCGTTTCCAGTTTATCAAGCGCCTGGAAAACTCTTCCTTCCACAGTTGTCAGATCATTGATTTTTTCTGCATTTTCCCAGATAAATGCTCCTCTGTGAAGATACCTGGAATCCTGCACTTTATTTACATCCTTTTTGTATGTATAGTCATTTATCTGACCGATTTCATCACCACTGTACAGCACCGGAATACCGGACTGCATGAACATATACGCATGAAGCATTACATCTAATCGGATAGCACTGTCCATCATTGCCTCATTGCCTTCAAAGCCTGCCCGTTCTATGCCGCACAGGGAGGCTGTTGTTGCACAGAGTCGTGCATCACCAGTCACAGGATCTTCGTTATACAGCTCGGCGCGGCTGTTACTGCTTCCTGTATAGCCTCTGAAATAATCGTTTAAGTATTTTTTATGCGGAACTTCTTCTATACCCTCTTTTCGAAGTGTCGCATAGTCAAGTCCCCAGCCGATATCATCATGGCATCGCAGATAGTTCAGAAATACATAGTTTTTGGGTAGGGCATTTACAATGTCCAGCTGCTTCTTTAAAAGGCTGACATCTCTTGTCGCAACGGTATGCCAGGTAGTTGCCATGGTCGTTACATTGTAGAGCATATGGCATTCCGGCTTTTCTACAGTTCCAAAGTATGGAACAACCTTTTCCGGCTCCATAACGACTTCGCCAAGAAGTAAAATACCCGGGCAGACAATTTCTCCAATGATACGCATCATACGGACAATCGTATGTACCTGAGGCAAATTACGGCACTGCGTTCCAAGCTCTTTCCAGATGTATGGAACCGCATCGATTCTGATAATATCAATTCCCCTGTTCGCAAGGAATAAGAAGTTATACATCATCTCATTGAATACACGGGGATTTTTATAATTTAAATCCCACTGGTACGGATAGAATGTAGTTAATACATGATGCCTGCATTCCGGCAGCCATGTGAAATTTCCCGGTGCAGTCGTCGGGAACACCTGTGGTACGGTTTGTTCATACTGCCTGGGAATGGCATCATTGTCATAGAAGAAATATCTGCTCATATATTCTCCCTCACCCTGACGGGCACGCTTCGCCCATTCATGGTCTTCGGAGGTATGATTCATGACAAAATCCATACACACATTGATCTTCTTTGTATGGCAGGCCTCCGTAAGTTTTTCCAGGTCTTCCATCGTGCCAAGCTTTTCCTGTACCTTACGGAAATCTGCGACTGCGTAACCGCCATCGGAACGTCCTTCTACCGTATCCAGAAAAGGCATTAAATGAATATAATTTACATTACATTTCTCAATATAGTCTAACTTTTTCTGAACACCTTTCATATTGCCGGCAAAGTTATCAATGTAAAACATCATGCCAAGCATATCATTTTCCTTATACCAGTCGGGATTTTTCTCTCTCTGAACATCGCTTCTTCGCAGAGTGCTTTTTCTTTCCAGGTAAAAGCGCTGCATATTGTCACAAAGCTCTGCATACATGGAATCATTATTGTATAACTCCATATAAAGCCATCTCAATTCATCTGAATGTTTTTCAAAACGATTCTGATAAATCGATTCCAGTGTTTTTGTCATGTGATTCTCCTCTCTGTCGGCATTTATACCATTTCTGTAACAATTCTTCTCCAGCACCTCTGTCGATCTTTCACTCACAGACTCTCTCGAGATATATTTCAAAGGATCTGTCATCCCCTTTTATTTCCGGCAGAAGAAGCCCGCCTGACATAAGTGCTTTTGCGGTATAGATCCGTCCATCCTGACTATTCCGGTATTTTGCATTTTTCTTAAGTCCTGTAAGTCTGATTCTCTGGCGTAAAGTGTTTGATGCTGCGCGAAATACCACGCCCTGAACCAGAACTTTCGTCTGTCCCTCCGACACAAATTCCCAGGCGGAAAGATTTTCAGTAAATGGATCACTTAATCGATAATAGAAGCCGTTATAAATAAGCTCCTGGTATTCCTTATATGTCCTTACCTGTCTGGAAACCTCTTCCTTTTCCTCTGGACTTAATGTATTCAGATCGAGTTCATACCCGAAACTGCCTGCCATGGCTACCGTTCCTCTGGTCTGAAGGGAAGTGGTTCTACCTGTCTGATGGTTCGGCACTGCTGACACATGAGAGCCAACTGTCGAAATCGGATAGAAGAAACTTGTTCCATACTGAATAAACGTTCTTTCATGTGCGTCCGTATCATCACTGCACCAGATCTGCGGACAGTAGTACAGCATTCCGGCATCAAATCTCCCGCCGCCTCCACTGCAGCCTTCAAACAGCACATCCTGAAATTCACCGGTCAGTCTTTCTAACAATTCATATAAGCCAAGAACATACCTGTGCGGCATCTCCATCTGGCGGCTTCCGGGAAGGGTCGCCGTATACCAGTCAGAGATATGCCGGTTCATATCCCATTTTACATATTCAATATGATTTTCCTTTAAAATTTTACTGATAACCTGATAAAGATACTCTGTAACTTCCGGATTCGACATATCTAATACAAGCTGGTATCTGCTTCTCATCGGTTTTCTTCCCGGAATGCGTATCGCCCACTCCGGATGTTTACGATACAGTTCACTATCCTCAGAAACCATTTCCGGTTCAAACCATATTCCGAATTTCATGCCCATGCGGTTGATTCGTTCAACAAGCCTGCAAAGTCCTCCCTGCAGCTTTGTTTCATTTACAAACCAGTCACCAAGTCCTGATGTGTCCGAATCCCTTTTTCCAAACCATCCATCATCCAGTACCATCATATCGATACCCAATTCGGAAGCCTGCTTTGCGATTCTTTCAATTTTTTCTTCATCAAATGTAAAGTAGGTGGCCTCCCAATTATTAATCAGAACCGGACGTCTGGATAATTTGTATTTGCCTCTGCACACATGGTTACGAATCACATGATGGAAACGATGTGAAAGCTCTCCCATACCATGTTCGGAACAGGACAGGATAACTTCCGGTGCACGGAAACACTCTCCCTTATCCAGCATCCAGGAAAACGTATCCGGATTGATTCCCATGACAATACGCACCTGCTCTAACTGATCCTTCTCAACCTGTGTCTGAAACCCGCCGCTGTACATAAGTGCTGCACCGATACAGAAACCTGTCGTTTCCGTACAGCCTTTTTCGCAAAGCAGCACAGTCGGATTCTGCTGATGACTGGAGGCTCCTCTGGTACTGCTGCTTTCCTGAATCCCATGGATCAATGGTGCTCTTTCTGCCTGGCGCTCCATAGTATGCCTTCCATGAAAATGCACCCATTCCCAATCGCCATATGGAATATCCATACATAAACTATGTATGCGATTAATAACGATCGGTGTCTCTCCCTGATTTTTTACAACAACACTTCTTGTAATGACATCTTCATCCGCAAGTACTCCATACAGCAGTGTGACCTCTACCTCAGACGCGGTATCCTTCAATGTGATTTCCAGAGTTTCTGCCTCCGTTTCTTTTGCATAGACCGCCGGGAGCCCCTGGATTCCGTACTTGCCCTTCTTAATGTGATGCTCCTGATATCTGAGATCCAGGGCACTGCTGCCATCCCCATGTGTTACACAAATAGCAGGTACACGAAAATCTCCCACACCGGACGCAGCATATTCCTGCGGCAGCGTATCCAGCGAATAGGTTCTCCGTTCCTCTGCTTCATAAATATTCCCGGAAAATCCAACATCCGGATAATCCAGAAGATAATCCATACAATCATCCGTCTTCGCACCATACCATAAATGCGTCAGTACTCCGAAAGCATCTATCTTCATCTGATAGAGCGTGTTTGCTGTTTCCAGATGGAATACACCCTCTCTTACTATAATAGCCATGCGTTTATTTCCTTTCTTGTTTTCTTGAGCCCTTGATTCAATTATGCCTCATAGCTGGCAAGGCCATGCATTCCATGGACGCACGGAACGTATGGCCCTTTGACCTCTTGATATCTTATCCTTTTACTGCTCCATTCGCAACACCATTTAAGATCTGCTTCTGACAAACAATATAGAAGATTAAAATTGGAATCAATGCCAGAATATAGGATGCAAAAGCAAGATTGTAATTTGTACCGAACTGTGTCTGGAAATTAAGCTGCGCCAGAGGCAATGTGTTCTTGCCCGTTCCGGCCATAATAACCAATGGTGTCATGACATCATTCCAGGTGCCAAGTGCTGTGAGGATTGCAACCGTAGCATGCATGGGTGACATCATTGGAAAAACAACTTTCCAATAGGTTGTCCATGTACTGGCTCCATCAATATCAGCGGCTTCTTCAAGCGCTACCGGAATATTCTTTAAGTATCCGGTGTAAAGCAGCACATTCATTGGCATATAAAATACAAGATACAACAAGATGACTCCGACACGATTTCCAAGTCCCATCTGCGCCGTCTGTTTTACTAATGGCATCATCAATATAGAAAACGGAACAAACATACCACTGACTATGTACAGATAGATAAAACGAAAACTCTTTTTCTTTGCCATGCTTCTGCCAATCACATATCCGGCTATCGAATGAATCAATATTGCAAGGATAATGGTGACCGCTGTAATCAGGATACTGTTTCCTAATGAACTCCAGAAATCTGTGACCACCATGGCCTGCCTGAAGTTATCAAAGCTCCACCTGGCGGGAAAGGACAATGCACCGGCAACATCATTTGTCATCTCGCTTGGCTGCTTAAAGGCAATGATAAATGCCATATATAACGGAAAGAATACGGTTACTGTACCCAGAACCAGTACGATTGTCAAAACCCAGTTTGTTTTTTGTTCTTTCTTCATCATAACTGCTCCTCCTTTTTATTCATAATTGTCATCTGGAAAATCGAAATCGCCACAATCACAACGAAGAAAAGCACTGCATTGGCACTTTGAAATCCAAACTGACCGCCATCCATACCATTTTTGTAAATCAGGTAAGAAATAGATTCCGTACTCTGTGCAGGACCACCCTTTGTCAATGACACGATCTGATCAAATACCATCAGGAAATTCTTTGTGCTCAATACCAGATTAATCGTTACAAAAGGCATCACAAGCGGCAGCGTCACCTTCCAGAATTCTTTCCATTTACTTGCTCCGTCCAGCATACTTGCTTCATAAACTTCCTCTGGAACCGTCTGAAGTCCCGAAATATAGATGATGGTATTCATAGCCACAGCCTGCCATACACCCACGATCAGAACACCGATCCACGCATACTTTTCACTGGCAAGAATACTGTTCTGCAGAAAGCTGATATGAAAGGTGTTTCCAACGACCGGAAGAATATAGGTAAATAAGAAACTGAAAATATAACCGATAACCAGCCCGCCCAGGATATTGGGAACAAAATATATACCTCTGAGTGCACTCTTAAACCGTATTTTGCTGTTTAAGCCAAGTGCCATAATCAGACTTAATACATTTACCAGTATCGTGCCTGCCAATGCATATTTAAAAGTAAACAGGTAACTCTTTCCCACCCGGGCATCAGAAAACAGGTCAATATAATTTCTGAGACCTACATAGTCATAGGAGCCGTATCCTTTATAATTCGTAAAGCTGTATATGATACCTTTGATCATCGGCAGTGTATTAAAGGTGAAGAACAACACCAGTACCGGTATAATAATTGCCCAGAATACTTTATCCCGCTTCGTCATCTTCTTTTTCATTTTGCGTCCTCCTTTTCCTGCTCATATTTCTGTACCTTCTGAATCAGGTCTCTGTTATAACGTTTCCATTCCGTATCAAAACGCTCAAGGAAGGTATCCAGAGAATTTTCACTGTTATCCAGCAAATACGTCTGGATCATGGCATCCACGCTCATCTCACTTGGATAATGATGATCCTGGTAATCAGCCATTCGATCATTTTCTATGTACGCTCTCATGCCTTCCAGTTCAGACGGAATTTTGAAATCACCTTCTTTACAGGTAATACCTCCCTGACTGTCCAGATAGGTCTGAATGGTTTCATCCTCATACAGGAATCGAAGTACCTCATATACAGCTTCTTTATTCTTACAATTTTTCATCACACAGAACTGTAAATCAACACCGGAATTCAAAACATTATCCTCTTCCGCCACATTTGCCGGAAATGTAAAGGAATCAATGTTCATGGTCGGGTTTACCGACTTAATCTGAGAGATTGCATAGCTGCCAATCGGATACATTGCCGACTGACCTCTTGCAAAAGCAGTACATGCATCATTGTATCCATATGCGTATGGATTTGGCTCTGCATAATCAAGCAATACCTTTACTTTCTCTGCTGTCTCACGATAGGCTTCCGTAAACGTTGCATTCCCCCGATTTACCTGACTGCAGATGTCAGACTCACACAATCCAACGGCCAGTGCATTCCAGGGTGCCAGACATGTCCATGTGTCCTTATATCCTGAATATAAAGGCTGGATACCACTGTCTTCGATTTCTTCACACAGTGCAATAAACTCATCCCAGGTTTCCGGTATCTTCCACCCGTGTTCCTCAAACATATCCTTGTTGTAAAGAATTCCTGCCGCATTTGCTGCATAAGGCAATGCATAGATTCCATCCTTTGGAATAAACTCCAGCTCCTTGTCAATGTCCAGATAGGACTGTTTTACCATTCCTGTTTCCTCTAAGTCAGAAATATCCATAAACAAATCTGCATCAAGGAAATTGGAATAATTGACATCCCCGCCGATTCCAACAATATCAGGATAATTCTCCCTGATAAATCTTGTCTTCAAAACAGTCATAGCTTCATTTGGTGAATTGATCGTAAGGTGAATGTCATCGTGTGTCTCATTGAAGCGCTCTGCTATTTCTTCAAAGACTCCCACAGCCTCCTGCTTATAAGACACCATTTCAACCTCTGTCTTACCATCCAATGTTTTCTCTTCACATCCTGTAAGACTTACCACCCCTATTGTAATTCCCAAAAGCATTAACCATCTCACGGCTATTTTTCTTTTTGACATATAATCCGCTCCTTTCCATTATGAATTTAAGTTCTGCTTTTGATATATCCATCTTAACATACCATTATGCTACCTGAAAATAGCGGTGCTTTTTATTTTTTATACCACAATGCTTGTTTTTGTGGTATACTGTTATATGATATCGCATTTTGGTATAAAACAAAGTGCCATCCCCCCGGAGGGTTTTAAAAGATATGGTATTCTAATTAATTCTTTATATATTAAGGAAGGAGACGAAAATGAGCAATCTTTTATTCAGCATATTTCCTCATGAGAATTTTATTGATCTGGGTATGTACCAGTATGGTTATGAACAATGTGACCCCGGTCATTCTTTCGGGCCTGCAGCAAGAAATCATTATCTTTTTCACTATATTATTTCAGGAACCGGCACACTCATGGCAGACAATTCGAGGGGTGAAACCCAGACTTACTCTATAAAAAGCGGACAGGGCTTTATGCTTTTTCCCCGGCAGATCAGTACCTATATTGCCGATCAGAAGATTCCCTGGGAATATGTATGGATTGAATTTGACGGACTGAAGGTAAAAGAGTTTCTTGACTTAACCGATCTTTCTACGGATACTCCTGTCTATCGCTCTCACTCCAAATATTTCCGTGAACAGATGATGAATGAAATGTTATATATCGTCCATCATGCACAGGAAACACCCTTTCACCAGATCGGACATCTTTATCTTTTTCTGGATTATCTTACCCGATCTTCGAAATCAACCAGACTCGTCCAGAGCAGCAAAATGAGCGATTATTATATCAAAGAAGCGATACACTATATTGAGCAAAACTTTCAGAACAACATTACCATAGAAGAAATTGCTTCGGTATGCGGAATCAATCGCAGTTATTTCGGGAAAATTTTCAGAAAATCCACAGGGCGCTCACCGCAGGAATTCTTAATGAATTACAGGATGGTAAAAGCTACAGAATTGTTAAAGCTGACCTCCTTATCCATTGCAGAAATCGGCTCTGCTGTCGGATATGAAAATCAGCTTCATTTTTCACGTGCATTTAAGACTATTTACGGGATTTCTCCAAGAGAATGGAGAAATCAGCATAAATAGGCGGGTATCCTTTATTCAGAATTTTTAATTCAGGATTCTTTTGTCAGCACCCTGTAATTTTCTTTTTTCTCGTAGTCTTTATGGACTCCGTCATCTTCATAGAGAAGATATTCTCCCGGATACCCGATCATCTCCAGATGTTGTGTATCGATTTTCTCAACGCAGGGAGCACTCCCGGCGAGAGGGATACATTTTCCTTTTCTGATGAACAGTGCTGCTTCGTTCAGGGCGATCTTTACATAATGGTGGCCAGCTGCCAGAACGGTTTCTTCCATTTTCTGATCGGGGAGGAACTTGATCAGTTTCATTTCCTCGGGCAGATATACGTAACGACCTTCTGCGTTCTGCGTGTATACAGGAGCAATCATGATCTCGTCGCCAATCATCAGCTGATCCTCTGTCTGAGCAGCCATATGGTCTTCCGGATACACAAAGGAGAGTGGTTTGAAATACATATCATCGTTTAATGCCGCCTTCATGTAAGTACTATACAGATACGGCACAAGGCGATAGCGGACGCCGATCACATGGGCAAAGTCCTGTACATCTTCAAACTGATAGCATTCCTGATCTCTTGTACCCAGAGCTGCATGGTTTCTCATCAGAGGGGTAAAGATTCCGAATTCCAGCCAGCGCAGCAGCAGATCTCTTGTGACATCTGATCCGAATCCTCCGAGATCTGCACCTGTGTAGAGGAAACCGCACATGTTCAGCGAAGGCATCATTTTGATATTTAACAGCAGGTGTGACCACCAGGACTGGTTATCACCGGTCCAGATGCCGCCGTAGCGGTGCATTCCGATATAAGAAGACCTGGAAAACATCAGGAAGCGCTTATCCGGAGCGATTCGTTCAAAGGCTTCGCCTGCTGCCCGGGTCATATTGTAGCCGAACAGATTATGGACTTTTTCGTGACAGATTCTCTGCCCCCCCACCTGATGATAGAAACGTCCGTAATCCTCCCGGCTGTTTGCGAGAGAGAGGACCTTGCTCTGCAGTTTTCCGAAGGAATCCAGATCATCCGGTTCTTCTGCAAACTTTCCGCAAAGCTCTTTCAACTCTTTCATGCCCTCTTCTGAATAGAAAATTGCAGGTTCATTCATGTCGTTCCAGAATCCCTCAATTCCCTCATCGATCAGCACATGATAATAATCTCCAAACCATTCTCTGGCTTCTTTGTTCAGTACATCCGGGAAATGCGTGTAACCGGGCCATACGGCACATGTGAAATTACTGCCATCCTCTTTCTTGCAAAAATAGCCGTTTCTCACGCCCTCTTCATAAACCTCATAGCCCTCTTCCACCTTTACACCTGCATCGATAATGGGTATTAAATGGATGTCCTGCTCCTTCATTTCACGGACGAATGCCCCGAAGTCCGGAAAATTCTCCTGATTGACCGTAAAATCCTTAAAATCCTGCATGTAGTCGATATCCATGTAGATCATGTCGATCGGGATCTGGTTTTCGTGATATTTTTTTGCCACCTCACGGAAATCATCCGCCGTTTTGTATCCCCATCTGCTCTGTCCGAATCCAAAGGCAAATCTGGGAGGAATATAGCTTCTTCCAATGATCTTGCGGAACTGTTTGACAATATCATAAGGTGACTCGCCATCGATGACGTAGAGCTTTAGATCGGCTGTATCACAGAAAACAGAGAGGGTATCCTGTCTCGTATAGCCCACATCAAAGGTGAGCGTCCCCGGATAATCCACAAACAGACCAAAATTCTCCTTCCCGGCAATCACGATAAAATTGTGTGATGCATACAGAGAGGTCCTGTCCTCAGTGTGTTTTGGATTATCGGAATTGTTGCTCACATAGAGATGCCCCCGCTTATTGATTCCTCCGACGTTTTCTCCCAGTCCGTAAACAACTGTATCTTTATCCATCACGTAGTCCAGGCGATATCCGTTTTCCAGGCTTACCCTGCCGTAAGCGGGTATTCCTTTTCCTTCTGCTGTTTCTGCGATGACGGCCTCTGTCTCAAAGGGTGTTCCATATACATATTTCTGAATCATGGTATCAATCCTCCCGTTTTTTAGTTGTTTTAACTGTTTTTCTATTATCAGTAACACGTTTTGCTGTTATCCACAGTGTACTACTTTTTCCTTGTACAGGCTTGCACTTTTTGCTATAATAATAACACAATATTGACTTTTATGGAGGAAACACCTTGAACCACGATCATTCCTTAAAGGAAAATGTCCCCCACGGGACACCATCCACGCCGGTTGACGGCCTTGAATTCCGGATGCAGCCGCCCCACTGCTTTTTTGTTGAGCGGCACTGGCATCCGGAAACAGAAATCCTGTACATTGACCAGGGTGAATTCGAAGCGGAGATTGATTTGAAAATGTACCACCTTTCCAAAGGCGATTTCTGCTTTATCAACAGTGAAAATCTTCATCAGATTAAAGCGCTTGGTACCCCTTCTCATCACTACGCCTTTCTTTTTGATGCAAAAATACTTGATTATTCTTATCCTGACAGCATTGAGGAGGAACTGATTGCCCCTTTTGTCCGCCATACCAGAGTCATTCGGCACATACTGCGTCCAGAGGACAGGGAATATGCGGTTCTCTCACCTCTTCTTTTCCAGATGTTTACCGCCTCGCTGGAACGTAAAAAAAACTGGTATCTGACTTGTAAGCTTCTGCTTCTGCAGTTACTTTCCACTCTTACAGATACCGGTTTTATTCAAAATGAAGCGGTGGTTCTCTCCGCCTCTGAGAGGCAGAAAATTGACCGCTATAAAACGATTGCTTCCTACATTGATGCCAATTATGGCGAGGATATTTCTTTACAGGATCTGGCCGATCTCGTCTCCTGCAACAGTCAGTATCTCTGTCGCCTCTTCCGGGAAATCACAGGTTCTTCACCCATACGGTTTCTGATTGCCAGACGGATCGATTTTGCCTGTACCCTGCTGCGTGAAACCACAAAGTCTGTTCTGGAGATCAGCCTTGACTGCGGTTTCGAGAATGTCAGCTATTTTATAAGAAAATTCCGGCAGCTGAAGGGATGTACACCAATGCAGTACAGGAACAGGTAAAAGTATGTCAGGGCTGCAAATACAACCAGTTTTTGCAGCGTTATCTTACATAGATGATCATCAAGATAAAAAGAAATAGCACACCTTACCAAGATCCACCCTGCTGATTCTAATGCCAATCTCCCACACAACAGAAAAACCCCGGAAACACAAGGTTTCCGGGGCATCTTATGCTTGGATATAGTGATATCTACGATACCATTTTATATTCGAATATATGATTACTCGATGATTGTAGCAACACGTCCTGATCCAACAGTACGTCCACCTTCACGAATAGCGAATGTAAGACCCTGCTCCATAGCGATTGGGTGGATCAGTTCGATGGTCATCTCTACGTTGTCACCAGGCATGCACATTTCTGTACCAGCCGGCAGCTCGATAACGCCTGTTACGTCAGTTGTTCTGAAGTAGAACTGCGGACGATAGTTGTTGAAGAACGGTGTATGACGTCCACCCTCGTCTTTTGTCAGAACGTAAACCTGAGCTGTGAATTTTGTATGGCATTTGATGGAACCTGGTTTAACCAGAACCTGACCTCTTTCGATGTCCTCTCTCTTGATACCACGAAGCAGAGCACCGATGTTATCTCCAGCCTCACCCTGATCAAGAAGCTTACGGAACATCTCGATACCTGTTACAGTTGTCTTCTGGATGTCTTCTTTGATACCTACGATTTCAACTTCCTCGTTCAGGTGGATGATACCACGCTCAACTCTACCAGTTGCAACAGTACCACGTCCTGTGATCGTGAATACGTCCTCTACCGGCATCAGGAACGGCTGATCTGTAGCACGCTGCGGATCCGGGATCCACTCGTCAACTGCAGCCATGAGCTCCATAACCTTGTCGCCCCACTCACTCTGCGGATCTTCAAGAGCTTTCAAAGCAGAACCCTGGATGATCGGTGTGTCATCGCCCGGGAACTCATACTCGTTCAGCAGCTCACGGATCTCCATATCTACCAGCTCGAGAAGCTCCTCATCGTCTACCATATCACATTTGTTCATGAATACTACGATGTAAGGAACACCTACCTGACGGGAAAGAAGGATGTGCTCTTTTGTCTGAGCCATAACTCCGTCAGTAGCAGCAACAACAAGGATAGCACCGTCCATCTGAGCAGCACCTGTGATCATGTTCTTAACGTAGTCAGCATGACCCGGGCAGTCAACGTGTGCGTAATGTCTGTTCTCTGTCTCATACTCAACGTGTGCAGTAGAGATGGTGATACCACGCTCTCTCTCTTCCGGAGCCTTGTCGATGTTCTCGAAATCTGTAGCTGTGTTACCAGCAACTCTCTCAGACAGTACCTTTGTGATAGCAGCTGTCAGAGTTGTTTTACCATGGTCAACGTGTCCGATGGTACCGATATTACAATGTGGTTTTGTTCTTTCAAATTTAGCTTTAGCCATTTTGAATGTCCTCCTTGATAAATATGCGCCTTTACGGCTTTTTGTTTTCTATAAACTACACTCGGCTATCTCTGATTATATTTCAAATCAGAGATATTTTCAAGCCTGTTTTTACTAAAAATAGCGGGTTCCTGCCAATTATTTGGATTTTGCACTCAGGACTTTTTCCTGTACAGACTTCGGAACCGGCTCGTACTTCTCGAAGAACATCGAGTAGTTACCACGTCCCTGTGTCTTGGAACGAAGATCTGTAGAATATCCAAACATCTCAGCCAGAGGAACGAATCCACGAACGATCTTACCGCCGCCGATATCATCCATACCCTCGATACGTCCACGACGGGAGTTGATATCGCCGATAACATCACCCATGTACTCTTCCGGCATCGTTACTTCTACTTTCATGATCGGCTCAAGCAGGATGGCATCACCCTTCTTCATAGCATCCTTAAACGCCATGGAACCTGCGATATGGAATGCCATTTCACTTGAATCGACTTCATGGTAAGAACCATCGTATACGTTTGCGTGTACACCCAATACAGGGAATCCGCCAAGGATACCAGCTTTTGCTGCTTCCTCAATACCTTCTCCAACAGCCGGGATATATTCCTTCGGAATCGCACCGCCGACAACCGTAGATTCGAACTTGAAGGTCTCTTCTCCGTTCGGATCCATCGGAGTGAAGATAACTTTACAGTGACCATACTGTCCACGTCCACCGGACTGTTTTGCATACTTGCTGTCCACGGTAACTTCCTTCGTGAAGGTCTCTTTGTAAGCAACCTGAGGAGCACCTACATTTGCTTCCACCTTAAATTCACGAAGCAGACGGTCTACGATGATCTCCAGATGGAGCTCACCCATACCTGCGATGATGGTCTGTCCGGTTTCATGGTTTGTATGAGCACGGAAGGTAGGATCCTCTTCTGCAAGTTTTGCAAGAGCCTCACCCATCTTACCCTGTCCTGCTTTTGTCTTCGGCTCGATTGCCAGCTCGATAACCGGTTCCGGGAATTCCATGGACTCAAGGATTACCGGATGCTGCTCATCACAGATGGTATCACCTGTTGCAGTTACCTTAAATCCTACTGCAGCAGCGATATCTCCGGAATATACCTTATCCAGCTCTGCACGCTTGTTGGCATGCATCTGAAGGATACGTCCCACACGCTCTTTCTTTCCTTTTGTAGAGTTCAGTACATAAGAACCTGAGTTCATTGTACCGGAATATACACGGAAGAATGCCAGCTTACCAACAAACGGGTCAGCCATGATCTTAAATGCAAGAGCAGAGAACGGTTCTTCATCTGAGGAATGTCTCTCTACTTCATTTCCATCCAGGTCAGTACCCTTGATTGCAGGAATATCAACCGGTGACGGCATAAACTCGATGATTGCATCCAGAAGCTTCTGAACACCTTTGTTTCTGTAAGCGGTACCACAGCATACAGGTACTGCTGTACACTCACAGGTTGCTTTTCTCAGAACTGCTTTCAGCTCGTCAACTGTCGGCTCTTCACCTTCCAGATAAGCCATCATCAGATCATCATCCAGCTCGCAGATCTTCTCTACCAGCTCAGTATGATACAGTTCTGCATCCTCAGCCATATCCTCCGGGATATCAACGATGGAGATATCATCGCCCTTGTCATCATTGTAGATATAAGCCTTCATTTCAAACAGGTCAACGATTCCCTTGAATTCGTCCTCTTTACCGATCGGCAGCTGAATACAGATCGCATTTTTTCCTAATCTTGTCTTAATCTGTTCTACGGCACCGTAGAAGTTTGCACCCAGGATGTCCATTTTATTGATAAATGCCATTCTCGGTACATTGTAGGTGTCAGCCTGACGCCATACATTTTCTGACTGAGGCTCTACACCACCCTTTGCACAGAATACGCCGACAGCGCCATCCAGTACACGAAGGGAACGCTCAACCTCTACTGTAAAGTCAACGTGGCCCGGGGTATCAATGATGTTGATACGATGCTCTAATGCACCCGGCTTCGGCTTGCAGTTTTCCTGCAGAGTCCAGTGACAGGTTGTAGCTGCGGAAGTAATGGTAATACCTCTTTCCTGCTCCTGTTCCATCCAGTCCATGGTAGCAGTACCTTCATGAGTATCACCAATTTTATAGTTTACACCAGTATAATACAGGATACGCTCTGTTGTGGTAGTCTTACCCGCATCAATATGAGCCATAATACCGATATTTCTGGTTCTCTCCAATGGGTATTCTCTTCCAGCCAAGGTATATTCCTCCTATTAGAATCTGTAATGTGCAAAAGCCTTGTTTGCCTCTGCCATCTTATGCATGTCTTCTTTCTTCTTCACAGATGCACCTGTATTGTTAGCTGCATCCAGAATCTCATTTGCGAGTCTTTCCTCCATGGTCTTCTCGCCTCTCTTGCGGGAATACAGGGTAATCCAGCGAAGAGCCAGAGCCTGACGTCTGTCAGCTCTTACCTCGATAGGTACCTGATAGGTAGCTCCACCGATACGTCTTGCCTTTACTTCAAGTACTGGCATAATATTGTTCATTGCCTCTTCGAAAACTTCGATCGCCGGCTTGCCGGATTTCTCGGCAACTCTGTTAAATGCTCCGTATACGATTTTCTGAGCTACGCCCTTCTTACCGTCTAACATGATGTTATTGATAAGCTTTGTAACCACTTTGTTATTGTATAACGGATCTGCTAAAACGTCTCTTTTCTGAGTATGTCCTTTACGTGGCACGGTACTTCCCTCCTTAACTATATTCACGGTTTTCGCCGCATGATTAAATCATCGGTACTCACAATGTGTCGTTCTATTGTGTGCATGCAAGGACGTCTATATTAACCTGCAACCACCTGGTGAATATATCATCCGGCACAACGATAGTTCTGTTAGTGATACGAATGTATTATTTGTTTCTTCTTATCTGATCCTCTGATGTGTTCAGACACATGAGCATCTTTCTGAATTATTTCTTAGCGTCTTTCGGTCTCTTAGCACCGTATTTGGAACGTGCCTGTCTTCTCTTTGCAACGCCTGCTGTATCCAGTGTTCCACGGATAATGTGGTATCTGGTACCTGGTAAGTCTTTTACCCTTCCTCCACGGATCAGAACAACGCTATGCTCCTGAAGGTTATGTCCCTCACCCGGGATATAGCTTGTTACTTCGATACCATTGGAAAGACGAACTCTGGCAATCTTTCTGAGCGCTGAGTTAGGCTTCTTCGGTGTTGCTGTCTTAACTGCTGTACACACACCTCTCTTCTGTGGTGCGGATACGTTTGTGCTTCTCTTTCTTAAGGAGTTAAATCCTTTTTGCAGAGCCGGTGCAGTAGATTTCTTCTCAGAAGTCTGACGGCCTTTTCTTACTAACTGATTAAATGTTGGCATTCTATTCACCTCCTGTTAGAATGTGGTTGCTGTAAATGTCTGTTTTGTCATGCATAGAAATTTTACACATGCTCTCTCATTATACGTTCCCGTTTCCCGTCTGTCAAGGCATTTTCTTCCGGATTTTGCAAATGGACTCTGAACAGCAACCAGCTTTTTACGAAGTGGACTGCATCATCTTTTTATGATATGAAATAAATTTCTGTAAAGCGCGCCGGGGTTCTGCATCCAGAAAATCCAGAACCGCTTCTGTCTCCACCAGTCCCGTCACACTCTTACTCAGATATTCTGTATAACTGCTCCACCAGTAATCCTGTATCCGCTGCGCATATCCCCTGGCCAGCAAATGGATCCGGCAGCAATGCTTCAGCACAGTTTCCATACTGCAGGATGGAAGGAATTTATTTTTGACCGTTACCTTCTCCCGGCCCTGCGGATACTGTTTCAAATAGCATTTCTGCAATTCATGCGCTATTTTTTCTGTTGTCCGCCGGATACTCTTTCCTTCCGGAATGCTCAGCAGAAAGTGTGCTTCCTGATCCAGAATGCAGAAAGCATATACACGAAAAGATACCTTCTCGCGGGTCTTTAGAAGCTGATTAAGAAACTGCTTCTTCACGCATTCATCGGCCAGCCAGTGTGTTTCATGTGCTCCATTCAGTACAACATAATAAAAACGTACCTGCTCTTCCTCATAACTCATAAATATGTCTCCCTCCAAAATATAGATTGTTTTTGTTTTATTCACAGCAGATGCAAAACCGCTCTTTCTCTTGCAGGCGCCAGGCTCCATTTTCTTCCGCCTGCACTGCTATAACATCTGCCTGATATACCGATATACTAATATACTATATATTAGCCTATTTTAATCCATATTTCGACAATATTCAACATTATTTTGAATTTGTTGCATATTGAAACATCATTTGTGTTTTCTCAGTTTGTATGCATAACAAAAAACAGCGAAGCCCCCGCAGAAGCTTCGCTGTTTTCTTCATCTGTTTATTTAAAATATGCCACACCGGATTCGAATATCTTCATATCCTGTTCTCCGTAAATATTGACAGCTACGGAATCGCCGCGGCGCTCGGAATGAGCCATTTTACCAAGAACACGCCCGTCCGGACTGGTAATGCCCTCGATCGCACAATAGGAACCGTTTACGTTCCATTCCTCATCGTTTACTTTCAGGTTTCCATCAGGATCCACATACTGGGTAGCCACCTGACCATTTGCAAAGAGTCTGTCGATCCACTCTTTATTTGCCACAAAGCGTCCTTCTCCATGGGAAGCCGGATTACAGTAGGTTCCGCCCAGTACTGCCTGCTGCAGCCACGGTGATTTGTTTGTGACGACCTTCGTGTAAACCATCTTCGAAATATGGCGCCCGATGGTATTGAAGGTCAGTGTCGGTGAATCCTCCGTCTGTCCCACGATCTCGCCATACGGAACAAGTCCCAGCTTGATCAGTGCCTGGAATCCGTTACAGATACCCAATGCCAGACCGTCACGCTCATTTAAGAGCTTCATGACCGCTTCCTTCATCTTCTCATTCTGGAAGGCAGTCGCAAAGAATTTCGCCGATCCGTCCGGCTCATCACCTGCGGAGAATCCGCCCGGGAACATGATGATCTGTGCCTGGTCGATCGCTTTTCCGAAAATGTCCACGGAATCACGGATATCCTCCGCTGTGAGGTTCTTGAACACCTTTACATCTACCTCTGCCCCGGCACGCTCAAAAGCTTTCGTGCTGTCGTACTCGCAGTTGGTACCAGGGAACACCGGAATAAATACTCTCGGCTTTGCTACTTTATGCCTGCATACATAAATACTGTCTGCTTTGTACAGTCCTGTCTCTTTCTCTTCCTGAGGCTCCGCACCGGAAACTGTCTTGAACACCTTTTCAAGAGTGCCTGTCCATGCCTGGATCGCCTCATCCATCGTGATGCACACATTCCTGTATTCAAGAGAGGCTCTGTCTGTCACTTCTCCGATGACTGTATAGGTGATCGCCAGTTCCCCGACCTTTCCATCCGGAACTTCTGCCACGATATTTCCCTGTCCCGGTGTAAACAGATCCCTTTCGTCCACATTGTGTTCGATCTTAACACCCATGTGGTTACCGAATGCCATCTTGCTGACTGCAGCAGCGATACCCTTACCGTCAACTGCATACGCAGAAATAATTCTTCCGGCCTTTACATCCTCAAAGAATTTGCCGTACTGATCCATGATCTGACCATAATCCGGCAGGTCATAGGCATCCTTCTCGATCTTCAGGAGAATCAGCTTGCTTCCGGCTCTTTTCAGTTCCGGCGTAATGATCGTCTTGTCGCTTGCCACATCAACAGCGAAGCTTACCAGAGTCGGCGGCACATCGATTTCATTGAAGGTACCGGACATACTGTCCTTTCCTCCGATGGATGGAAGTCCGAATCCGAGCTGTGCATCATAAGCACCGAGAAGTGCTGCAAACGGCTGGCTCCATCTTGCCGGATCCTCTGTCATACGTCTGAAGTATTCCTGGAAGGTGAAGCGGATCTTACTGTAGTCACCACCGTTTGCCACGATCTTTGCCACGGACTCGACCACTGCATAGATCGCACCGTGATACGGACTCCAGCTTGACAGGTACGGATCAAATCCGTAGCTCATCATCGTCACGGTATCTGTCTTTCCTTTTAATACAGGAAGCTTCGCAACCATCGCCTGGGTCTCTGTGAGCTGGTATTTTCCTCCATGAGGCATGAAGACTGAGCCTGCACCGATGGAACCGTCAAACATTTCCACAAGTCCCTTCTGGGAGCATACATTCAGATCCTTTAAGGTATCCATCCATTTTGCCTTTACATCGGCAACCTCTTCTCTCACAAAGAACTTATCCTTTTCGGACGGTATCTCAACAAATACGCTGGTCTCCTGATGAGCGCCGTTCGTATTCAGGAACGCTCTGGAAATATTCACGATCTCCTGATCTCTCCAGATCAGTACCAGACGCGGAGTCTCGGTAACAACAGCCACCTCTACCGCTTCGAGGTTCTCTTCATTCGCGTATTTCAGGAACTCCTCTACATCTTTCGGATCAACAACGACAGCCATACGCTCCTGAGACTCGGAAATCGCGATTTCCGTTCCATCCAGTCCCGCATACTTTTTCGGCACCTTGTCCAGATAGACACGCAGTCCGTCTGCAAGCTCTCCGATGGCAACCGATACACCGCCCGCTCCGAAATCATTACATTTCTTGATCAGTCTGCTGACCTCCGGTCGGCGGAACATTCTCTGGATCTTTCGCTCGGTAGGTGCATTTCCCTTCTGAACCTCTGCACCGCATACCTCAATGGATGCCTCTGTATGTACTTTGGAAGAACCGGTGGCACCGCCGATACCGTCACGGCCTGTACGTCCTCCCAGAAGAATAATGATATCACCCGGATCTGATGTCTCACGGATAACATCCTTTCTCGGAGCAGCACCCATAACGGCACCGATCTCCATTCTCTTTGCCACATAGTTCGGATGATAGATCTCTTTTACCAGGCCGGTTGCAAGACCGATCTGGTTTCCATAGGAGCTGTATCCGTGGGCAGCGCCGCGCACCAGTTTCTTCTGCGGCAGCTTTCCTTTCAATGTCTCTTTCACGGAAACGGTAGGATCAGCCGCTCCGGTTACACGCATCGCCTGATATACATAGGTACGTCCTGACAGCGGGTCACGGATGGCACCTCCAAGACAGGTTGCCGCACCACCGAAAGGCTCGATCTCCGTCGGATGGTTGTGTGTCTCATTCTTAAAGTTGATCAGCCACTCCTCGGTCTCCCCGTCGATTTCTACCGGAACAACAATACTGCAGGCGTTGATCTCATCAGATTCCTCCTGATCCTCCAGCTTTCCTTCCTTTTTCAGCTTTCTCATGGCCATCAGTGCCAGATCCATCAGGCAGACGAATTTATCATCTCTTCCTTTAAAGATTTCCTCGCGGTCTGCCAGATACTTCTGGTAGGTTCCCATCATCGGCTCTTTATAATAGCCTTCACCAAATGTCACATCCTTCAGCTCTGTAGAGAATGTGGTATGGCGGCAGTGATCAGACCAGTAGGTATCCAGTACACGGATCTCTGTCACGGACGGATCACGCTTTTCCTCGTTTCCGAAATAATTCTGGATATGAAGAAAATCCTTGAAGGTCATAGCCAGGTTCAGAGAATCATACAGTTCCTTTAACTGCTCCTCTGTCATGCCGGTAAAGCCATCAAAAATCATGACATCCTTTGGTTCTTCGAAATTCGTCACCAGCGTCTCAGGCTTCACCATACCGGTTTCCCTGGAGTCCACCGGATTGATGCAGTGTGCCTTGATCGCATCAAATTCTTCATCTGTAATATCACCTTCAATGACATAGGTGGTTGCGGAGCGGATGATCGGCTCCTCGTCCTCTTTCAGAAACTTTACACACTGTACGGCTGAATCCGCTCTCTGGTCAAACTGACCCGGAAGATATTCCACAGAAAAGATCCGGGATCCCGCCTTCACATCAAAGGTCTCTTTGTACAGTACATCTACCGGCGGTTCTGAGAACACGGTCCTGCATGCTCTTTCAAACACTTCATCAGAAATATTTTCAACATCATAACGGATCAGTTCACGCACACCTGTCAGTGATGAAATCCCCAGGTAGCTGCGGATCTCATGACGCAGTTCCTTTGCCTTTCCTGCAAATGCCGGCTTTTTCTCCACATATACTCTTCTTACGTTGCTCATTTGGTTCCTCCATGCTTTGTGTTGTTTTTATTGCAGCTATCAAAAACCATTTTCTTTCCTATTCTACCACCGCACAGGCATACATGCAAGAAATTATGTAACAATTCAGAACAGCAGCAAAAGGAAAGATCAGACCGTGCAAGTTTACTTGCTAAGGGCTGAGTTTTCCTTTTGATATTGGGAGGAACTCCCAATAGCCTCAGACAGAAGCTGCGTAGCAGCGGATAGTCTGCGCAGCAGACGGGTCTGTGGCCTGCTGTTCTGAATATATCCAGCAGCAAAAGGAAAGATCAGACCGTGCAAGTTTACTTGCTAAGGGTCTGTCTGTCCTTCCAGAAGCTTCCTATCTTTTCCCCCACATTCCTCCTGGTGCAAAATGTATAGTCTGCCCATTCTCTCGGAAACAGCTCCAGATACTGTCTTTTTGCGAAGCGCTCGTCAAGAAGCAGGATCACTCCCTGATCTTCATCCGTGCGGATCACCCGCCCTGCCGACTGCAGAACCTTGTTCATTCCCGGATAGAGATAGGCATAGGAAAAGCCGTCCTCTCCCCGCTTTTCATAATAGTTTTTCAGGATCTCACGCTCGGTGCAGACCTGCGGAAGCCCGGTTCCTACGATGACTGCACCGATCAGGCGGTCATGCTTCAGGTCGATCCCTTCTCCGAATATTCCTCCCGTCACACAGAAGCCCGCCAGACTCTTATCGCTTTCTTTCTCAAAGCTTTCCAGAAATTCTTCCCGTTCTTCCTCTCTCATACCACTGTTCTGGCAGATCACTTCCACCTCACCCTGATTGATTTCTTCGAAACAATCTGCCACATCCTGCATCATCTTATAGGAAGGGAAAAAGACAAGATAGTTTCCCTGCTTCTGCCGGATCGTCATCTGAATATATTCCGCGATCCTCCGGTATTCCCCGTATCCCCGCCTGGTATATCGGCTGCTCACATCGGTTCCAACCAGCACCATCTTCTTTTCCGGCTGGAAGGGCGACCGGGCATACATGGTGTACGGCTCCCTGTCCTCTCCCAGGAGGCTGATGTAGTATCTGACAGGAAGCAGCGTGGCCGAAAAGAAGACCGCACTGTTCCCTTTGTCCAGACATTCCTGCAGATTCGCAGACGGATCCACACAGAAAAGCTTTACCATGAAATGTCCGTCTGCCAGCATTTCCGTATAGATCACATAATGGTCATCCAGACGGTCACAGGTATCCAGAAAGGTGCGAACCGCAAAGTAAAGCTCCAGCACAAGCTCCCGCACCTCTCCCGGTCCTTCCTCCTCCAGAAAATTCTCCATCTCTCCGCTAAGGCTCATTAGGGCTGCATAGAAAGATGTGACATTCGGAAGGATCTGATAATCCGGACACTCCCGCTTCCACTCCAGCATCTGCCGGTTGCATCGTTCCAGCAGTCGCTCCAGCTTCCGGCTGTATGGCCGGACGGCTCGCTTTACTTCCAGAAAATCCTCCTTGATCAGCGTGGCACTGAACATTTCCCGCCCTCTCTCCACCAGATTATGTGCTTCATCGATAAGGAACAGATAGCTTCCCTTCACATTTTCTCCGAAGAAGCGCTTCAGATGTGCCCGGGGATCAAAGACATAATTATAGTCACAGATGACGGCATCCACCCAGAGCGACACATCCAGTGACAGCTCAAAAGGGCACACCTGCCACTTTTCGCTCTGCTTAAGAAGTGCTTCTCTTGAAAAATCCTCCTGCTCTGTCACCATTTCATAGACCGCATCATTGATTCGGTCGAAATGCCCTTTGGCACGGGGACAGGCATCCGGATGGCACTGCGTTTCCTCACATACACATATTTTTTCCTTTGCCGTCAGGGTCACTGCTTTATACGAAAGCCCCCGGCTTTTCAGCAAAGAAAACGCCTCCTCCGCCACTGTCCGTGTGATGGTCTTTGCTGTCAGATAGAAAATCTTCTCTCCAAGCCCTTCCCCGACTGCCTTGACTGCCGGAAATACAGTAGAAATCGTTTTTCCTACTCCGGTAGGCGCCTGGATAAACAGGTTTTTCCTGTGATAAATGGTGCGGTAAACACCGGCTGCCAGCTCCTTCTGCCCATCCCGGTAGGCAAACGGAAACTCTGCCTCCTTTATCGATGCCGTCCGTATTCTCTTCCAGTCCATCTGATATTCACACCATTTCCGGTATTCTGTGATCAGTTTACCAAACCACTCTTCCAGTTCATGAAACGTAAAGTCTGTATGAAAACGCCGGATTTCTTCGGATTCCAGATTGCAGTAAGTCATCTGTACACACACGGACTCCAGTTCTTTTTGCAGCGAATATATATATGCATAGCATTTCGCCTGCGCCAGATGGACACCCACCGGTTCCTCCAGCAGTGCCGGATCCCGGTAAATCCCTTTAATCTCGTCAATCAGAGTTCCTGCTTCATTCGTCTGTATCCCGTCTGCCCTGCCTTCAACTACAATCGCATAATCACCGCACTCGATCCTGTGCCGCAGTGCCACCTCCGCCATATAATCCGCTCCCATCTGCCCCTGGATCTTCCGGTGCAGCCGGCTGCCGATCTGCATGGCCTCCTTATCCGCCATCGTACCCTTACGATTATCAATATCACCGCTTCTTAAGATAAATTCCACCAGATTCCGGACGGATATCCTGATTTCTTCCATCGCCATACCTTCTTCGATAAAATCCCCCGACTCCACGATTTCTTATAAAATCACAGGATCGGGGGATTCTCAATTTCTTCTGTTTTACGCAACTGTATACTTACTCAGAACATTCTCAAACTGCAGATCCTTACCGCCATACTTCACGGTCAGTTCCCTGGTCAGATCCAGGCTGAGAACGCCAAGCATGGATTTCGCATCAATAATGATTCTATTATAAGATACATCAATGTCAAAGTCACACTTCCCGGCGGCATGAACGAACTCCTTAACCTCTTCCAGTTCATTGAGCCTGATCTTTTTTTCTGTTCTCTCTACCATAGTCATCATCCTTTCTCGTTTCAACTCACAATCGGTAACTACACAGAGTCTGACAAAGTCGGACAGAGTTTTGGATACTTCCTGTCGCATTCAGGGGATTATCCTCGAAATATAAGACTTTCTGTCACCTGTCTCAAATTTCTTCCCTGCATTATGCCACTGTGATTTTTATTTGTCAACTTTTTTTCATCGACATCCTGTTTTAGTATTTCCCGGATTTTCCGGTAGTATTCCTGTTTTTTACAAAAATCCTTTTAAAATTTTATTTATTTTATCGTCCGATAAATTTGCAGAACTGTCCACAGTCATGCAGATTATAAATATTTGCCGCGTGAAACCTGCTTACTGGAGGCAGATTTTATAAATATCTTTATGCCTTTAAACCGTTACAAATCTGTAAGCAGCCTGATGCATGTTAAAACTGAACCAGGTGTCACAACCGGTTTCTGGATGGTTCCACGCACGATCTTTCAGTCACTTCCTTTCATTTCTGTCATAAATGCACGGAATTTTAACGGCAAAAGCTGCTGCTGAAGCCTCTGGTTCTCCCTTTCCCCGATCGCAATGGACCGGCAAAAGCCTTTCCAGAGTCCCGCAATCTGCGCCTCTTTCCACGAAACACACTCTGTCTGCTCCCGGTCAGGCGTCTCCCCAACCAGCAGAACCCACTGTTTAAAGGCTTCATGCACCAGAAAGGTCTGGTGTGTTCTGTCATAGATCAGAAAGTGTTCACCCGGGAAGCGGTCCGCGAAATGATCCCCGATCAGCGGAAGAATCGCATTCTCCGGTTGGATTTCTGAAAACAGCACACCGCCCTCCAGCTCCCGGAATCTCACAAATCCGAGATACCGGTGTGATTCATACCCTATAGTCCTGGACAGTTCAAACACCCGGCAGATATCCGGATCCTGCAGGTTCTGCATCACCGGACCGCTCCTGCCTTTCGAAAGTCCCGCAACGATCGTCCGGTAGATGCTGTCTGCCTTCTCCTCATGCCGCGACAGTGTCGCATAATAGATATGCCTGTAATCCTCATATCCCATCTGTCTGCGTATCGTATTGGCCACCTTCTCTGCTTTGCCTGTGTCTGTCTCTACCTCCTGATACCTGGCAAACAGCTCCAGATTCCTGTTATGCTTCACGGCCAGCTCCACATTCCCGTGCCCCAGTCTGCTGTCCCAGGCATCATACACACCGGTAAAGATCCCATCGGTGCTGTCCTCACATAAAAAGATCGTCTTCTGCTCTTCCATCTACCGCGCCACCCCACAGTCATCAAACAGATTCAGCTGATGATAATGCTCAAGGTCAAAGGGAAGGCGTTCCTTTACACTCAGCAGATTTCTCATAATATAGTCCTCCTCCAGCTTCACGGGATACATCATCTTCCCCGCGCAGGTAATAAAATACAGCGCTCTTTTCAGCACGACTCCCATCTTCTTCAGATCCTCAAAACGAAGTGTCCCGTATCTTCGCGCCTTCACAATCCTCTGCGCAGACTTCACACCGATTCCCGGAACTCTCAGAAGCGTCCGGTAATCCGCCTGCGTCACCTCCACCGGAAACTGTTCCAGATGGGAAATCGCCCAGTCACATTTCGGATCCAGAAACATATTGAAATTCGGATGCTCCTTGGAGAGAAGCTCCGATGCCTGAAATCCATAAAACCGCATCAGCCAGTCTGCCTGATACAGGCGGTGTTCCCGCAAAAGCGGAGGCCCGCCGGGCAGGGCCGGAAGGCTGGCATCCTCATTCACCTGAACAAATGCCGAATAAAATACTCTCTTCAGCTGAAACTTCTGATAGAGAGACTCCGCCACCGATACGATCTCAAAATCATTCTCCGGAGTGGCACCGATGATCATCTGCGTGCTCTGCCCTGCCGGTACAAAGCGCGGAGCCTGCTTATAAAGCGCCAGCTCATACTTATTCTCCTCTCTCCGCATCTGGATCTGACGCATGGGACCAAGGATCGTCCGCCTGCTCTTATGCGGTGCCAGCTTCTTCAGGCCTTCTGACGTAGGCAGCTCCAGATTAATGCTCATCCTGTCTGCCAGCAGCCCTGTACGGTCGATCAGCTCCTGCGGTGCGCCGGGAATCGCTTTTACGTGGATATAGCCCTGAAATCCATATTCATTTCTCAGTTTGTACAGTGTCTGATAGAGAAGTTCCATCGTATAGGCGGGATTCTTTAAAATTCCGGAGCTTAAAAAAAGCCCTTCTATATAATTACGCCGGTAAAATTCAATTGTGAGCAGACAGACCTCTTCCGGTGTAAAAGAGGCTCTGGGAACATCATTCGAACAGCGGTTGATACAGTATTTGCAGTCAAAAACACACTCATTGGTGAACAGGATCTTTAATAAGGAAATACATCTGCCATCCGCTGAGAAACTGTGACAGATTCCCTTCGCCACTGCATTCCCCATGTGCTTCCCGTCTCCCTTCCTGTCCACTCCGCTGGAGGTACATGCCACGTCATACTTCGCGGCATCCGAAAGAATATCCAGCTTTTCTTCAATACTCATTGTTTCCTGTATCGTCATCCTCTGTGTCCTCCTGTTACCTTGACATATCGCTGTTTTACAGAACATTTGTTTGCTTTCATTGTATCACATGCCATTTTCCTGCGCAAGTGTTTTTCGAACAAATATTCGATGTTATATAAAAGATCCGGAGATGTTTTTCATATAACGGAAAAAACCGCCTGTAGCCTTCATCCACTACAGACGGTCTCCCCGTATAAAAAAACTGTAACTATTCAGAGTCCATTCTCAAAATCGCCTCTACGAGACTTTCCCTATTTTGTATGCAGTACTGCAAATGCAGGCTCTACATAAGTGTTGTCCGCCAGTTCGAAATTGCCCAGATCTGCATATTTCGCAAACTCCGGATCGATCGGCATCTTTCCGAGTACCGGAATTTCCAGCTCACCCGCGATCTCATCGATATGGCTCTCACCAAAGACCTGGATTTCCTTTCCGCAGTCCGGACACTTGAAATAACTGTAGTTCTCAACGATTCCAAGCACACGGATATTCATCGCTCTGGCCATGTTGTATGCTTTCTTTACAATCATACGTACCAGATCCTGCGGTGAGGAGACGATCACGATTCCCTCCACCGGAAGGGACTGGAATACAGTCAAAGGAACATCTCCTGTTCCCGGCGGCATATCCACAAAGAGATAATCCAACTCGCCCCAGATGACATCACTCCAGAACTGTTTTACCATATTGGAAATGACAGGTCCTCTCCAGATGACCGGCGATTCCTCATCCGGCATCAGAAGATTGATGGACATGATCTTGATGTCATTGGCGCTGAGCATCGGATAGATCCCTTCATCGTCCGCCTGTGCCGGTCCGTGAAGACCGTACATCTTTGGAATGGATGGTCCTGTGATATCTGCATCAAGAATTCCCACCCGGTAGCCCTTCTTCGCCATCATATTTGCCAGGGAAGCGGTTACCATGGATTTACCCACGCCGCCTTTTCCGCTGACGACACCAATCACATGCTTGATCTCCGTATAACAATTCGGTTCTACCAAAAAGCTCTGCGGCTGCTGTTTGGACGGGCAGCCCTCACAGCTTTCCTTTGTGCAGCCTTTATTGCTGCATTCTTTCTCTGCCATTTTTCTTTCCTCCTTACATCTGCCGGACTCCCGGCATCTTTCTTTACACGGAAACACGCCTTATGTATTTCCTCATCGATATACAGCATACATCACGAACCGGAATTTTACAAGGCTTCCTTTCCATTACTATTCACACATCAGTTAATTCGAGGTGTTTTTATCGCTCCAGCTTTTCCTGTGTGATCGCCTTTTTATGTAGATTCTTATAGACATTCTCACGGAAGAGTGCATAGAGTACGGAAACAAGAGGTACAAACACCAGCATTCCGAATACACCCATCAGGCTTCCGCCCACCGTCACTGCTACAAGAACCCACATACTGGGCAACCCCACGGAGCTTCCCACGATTCTCGGATAGATCAGATTTCCGTCGATCTGCTGAAGAATGATGATCATGACTACAAACCATATCGCCTTGACAGGGCTGCTGACCATGATCAGAATGGCTCCCAGTGCCGTACCAAGGAACGCCCCCACCACAGGAAGCAGCGTCATAAAGCCGATGAGCACAGACACACATACTGCGTAAGGGAAATCAAAGATCGTCATCGCCAGATAGCAGAGCAGACCGAAGGCCACGGCCTCTGTACACTGCCCCGATATAAACCCGGAAAAGGTCTTTGCCGACAGACGGCTGACCTTCAGGATGTGAGCAACCACATGCTCCGGAAGGTAGGCATAGATAATCTTCTTAAACTGCATTCCCAGCTTTTCTTTCTCAGCAAGAATATACACTGAAAAAATCAGGCCGATCGCAGCCGTGGTGATTCCTCCGATCACCGAAGATGCCATTCCCCAGGTGGAACGCAGCAGTCCTGCGGCACTGTTCTGCAGGAACGCCATCGCTTTCTGTGTGATATCCGTCCAGTTCAGCTCGATCGACATCAGATAATCGGTTATCTCCGGATAATCCTTCGTCAGTGTCAGCAGCCACTCATTTACATTATCCAGAAATCTGGGAATTCCCGCATTGAGCTGAACCAGTGTATCGATCAGAGCCGGAATGACCATCATCACTACAAATACTACAATTCCAAGCGCCAGCAGAAAGGATGCCAGAATGCTCACGGCACGCAGCAGCATTTTCTTCTCTTTGAATACGGATAGCAGCCTTTTCTCAATATTTTTCATTGGGACATTCAGCACAAAGGCAATCGCACCTCCCATTAAAAAGGGCGACACGACGCCGAGTAACTGCTTCAGAATACCAAGAAACACCGACAGATGATTCAGTCCCCAGTAAAAAAGAATCCCGCATGTAATAATGATCAGCAGACTCCGTTTATTTTTAATTTTAATCTCCATTTCTTAACTCCTCATCCGATCAAAATCTTTTCCTCCGGCAGTTCATATGGTAATATCTTTTTCTTTTCTGAAAATGACAGCGCCATGGACAGACTTCCAACTCTTCCGCAATACATCAGCAGAATCACTACAGCCTGCGAGATCAGGGTCAGATCCCGCGTGATCCCGGCAGAGACACCCACGGTGCTGATGGCGGAAAAGGTTTCCAGAAGCACATCCCGCAGGTCAAGTCCCTGGGTTCCGCATATGAACAGCGCCGCCATCAGCGCCAGCAGCATATTCGTGCATGCGACTGCACTGGCTCTCTTGATCGTATCATCCCCGATCCTTCGCTGGAAAATATTTACCCCGCGGGTACGCTTCATATTCGCCCGCACATAGAGAAACAGCACCAGGATGGTGGTCGTCTTGACACCTCCCGCCGTAGAGCCGGGACTGCCTCCGATAAACATCAGCATCACGCTTAACAGCTTGCTGCCGTCGGAAAGTCCTGCCACGTCCGTCGTATTAAATCCGGCTGTTCTCATGGTCACGGAATCAAACAGACAGGTCAGAAAGGTTTCCCCCGGTCCCAGATCCTTCGCCAGATTTCCCGCCTCAAACAGATAATAGAGAAATGCGCCTCCAAATACAAGCACTGTACTCGTAACCAGTACAATTTTCGAATGCAGTCTGTACTTTCTGAAATGAATCCCGTGCCTTGTCACATCATCCCAGACGATAAATCCGATTCCTCCGATAATGACCAGCGCCATGATGGTCAGATTCACCAGCCAGTCCCCGGAATAATTCACCAGAGAGGAATACTCCCCCTGATATCCCATCAGATCAAATCCGGCATTACAGAATGCGGAAACCGAATGAAAGATTCCGTAGTAGATTCCCCGCCAGAATCCATGCTCCTCACAGAACCGCAGGGAAAGCAGCACTGCACCCGTTCCTTCCACCAGCAGCGTTCCCAGCAGGATTTTCTTCATCAGATGGACGATCCCTCCCATCTGGATCGCATTCACACTTTCGGAAATAAGCCCTCTTTCACGAAGTCCGATTTTTCTGCCCACTGCCAGGGAGATCAAAACACTGACTGTCATAAATCCCAGTCCGCCCGTCTGAATCAGAAGAAGAATGATGATCTGCCCGAAAAGACTCCAGTGCGTCCAGGTATCTACCATCACCAGTCCTGTCACACAGGTGGCTGACGTGGCTGTGAAAAGCGCATCGGAAACCGGTGTCATTCTCCCGTCCCTTGCAGAAACCGGCAGCATCAGAAGAAAGGTTCCTAACAGAATCAGACAGAAGAATCCCAGTCCGATGATCTGCATTTTCGATCGATTACTTATCCATTTTTTCATATCCTGTATCCTTATATTTCCGTAAATGAATATCTCTGCCGGATGCCGGATGCCACGATGTCATACACCACGGTTCCCTCTTCCGGAACACTTTTTTCAAAGGTAACTTCACGTCCTTTGAATTTCCGGTGCAAAAATCCCTCAATGTCATCGGTTTCTATTTCATCAAAGAAAACATCGCGCATCTGATTATTGGCACATTCATTAAAAATTTCCCATACTGTTTCATATCTCTTCATTTGCTTCCTCCCTCCGCATCCTCAGGATCTGATCCATAATCCTGCCTGCTGCTTCCTCTTTACTCATCAGTTCCAGACTGATGGTCTGTTTCTCTGTGATCATTGTAATAATATTGGTGTCTGTACCGAACCCGGCACCGTCCTGTTTCAGGTTGTTGGCCACCACCATGTCCAGATGCTTCTTTTCTAATTTTGCCCGGGAATTTTCCACCATATGCTCTGTTTCCATAGAAAATCCGCACAAAAACTGACCGGACTTGCGGTGCTCTCCCAGAAATTTCAGGATATCATCGGTCTTTTCCAGATCCAGCGTCATTTCAGCACCGGACTTTTTCACTTTTTCTGTGCTCACCGTCTTCGGGCGATAGTCTGCCACTGCAGCTGCCTTCACAATAATATCCTGCTCCTTTGCTCTCTCTGTCACTGCATCAAACATCTCTCTGGCACTTGAGATTTCAATGACACGCACAAAGGGAGGTTTCTTAAGTGTCACCGGACCTGTCACCAGTGTCACATCGGCACCGCGCAGCATACAGTTTTTCGCCAGGGCATATCCCATCTTTCCGGTGGAATGATTGGTGATAAAGCGCACCGGATCAATCGATTCTCTCGTAGGTCCCGCTGTCACCAGAACCTTTAACCCTGCCATATCCTTTTCACAAGCGATCTCCCTGAGAATATAGTCCAGAAGTACCTCCGGCTCCGCCATCTTTCCAGCTCCCACATCCCTGCATGCAAGCAATCCGACTGCAGGAGTGATGATCTCAAAATGATTCTTTCTGAGCTCTTCGATGTTTCTCTGCACGATATCATTTTCATACATCCGGGTATTCATGGCAGGCGCCACCAGCTTCCTGCAGGTGCAGGCCAGAACGGTGGTTGTCAGCATATCGTCTGCCAGCCCATATGCCATCTTTGCGATCACATTTGCCGTAGCAGGAGCTACCAGCACCAGATCCGCCTGCTTTGCCAGAGCCACATGCTCTACCTGAAACTCAAAATTCCTGTCGAAGGTATCCACCAGACATTTATGGTTCGTCAGTGTTTCAAACGTAATCGGATTTATAAAGTTCGTGGCATTTTTCGTCATAATCACATGGACATCACAGTGAAGCTTCGTCAGCATACTCGCCAGAGTGGCAATCTTGTACGCCGCAATACTCCCGGTCACGCCCAGTATCACTGTCTTTCCTTTTAGCATCTCTCTTTCTCCCATTCCAGAGGGGAAGCATTCCAATATCTCTTCCCCGGCATTATTTTTCAGTATAACATATACCTGCCAGGTTTGTCAGGCTTTTTATTTACATCACTTTGCGGATATGCTATACTTTCCCGGTAATTGTATTGTATCTCAAACGAGAATAATAACAAGGAGGACAAAGGAACATGAAACAAACAACAGGCAACACTTCACAGTCAACGCTCGGCATGGTTCAGGTCGCACTTTTCTCGGCACTGATCATCATCCTGGCATTCACACCATTTCTGGGATATATCCCGCTCGGCTTTACCCGGGCCACGATCATCCACATCCCCGTCATCATCGGCTCTCTGATGCTTGGCCCCAAAAAGGGCGCATTTCTCGGGCTGATCTTCGGACTGACAAGCTTTATCAACAACACCATCAATCCTACGGCAACCAGCTTTGTCTTCACACCGTTTTTTGAACTGGGTGAGGTTCATGGCGGCATCGGCAGTGTCATCATCTGCTTTATCCCGCGGATTCTGGTAGGTGTGGTTCCCTATTATGTATACAAAGGCATGTACCGCCTTACCGATAAGCAGACGTTATCTCTGGCTCTGGCCGGACTGTCAGGAGCGCTTACCAATACGCTTCTGGTCATGAATCTGATCTACCTGTTCTTCCGGGATGCCTATGCCGCAGCCAATCATGTGGCAACGGAGGCTGTCTATTCCTTTATCCTTTCGATCATAGGGATCAATGGTGTACCGGAAGCCATCGTAGCCGCCATCCTGGTAAGCCTGATCTGCCGGATACTGTTTAGAACGAAATACGCTTCCCGTTAAATGAGGGAAAGCGGGAGAAGGAGTACTTATGATCTTAGCAATTGATATCGGAAACACAAACATCGTCATTGGATGTATCAGAGGGGAAGAAATTCTTTTTGTGGAACGTCTTTCAACAGATACGACAAAAACAGTTCTCGAATATGCCATCAGCTTTAAAAATGTACTGGAAATGTATCATCTGAATCCGGAAGATATCCAGGGTTCCATCATTTCCTCTGTGGTTCCTCCTGTTACAAACATTGTAAAGGAAGCCGCAGTGAAGATCACGGACAGAGATGTCATCATCATCGGTCCCGGTGTCAGAACCGGCCTGAATATTCTGACAGACAATCCGGCGCAGCTCGGCAGTGACCTGGTGGCCAATGCAGTTGCCGGAATCGCAGAATATAAGGCTCCTATGATCATTTTTGATATGGGAACTGCCACCACGATCTCCGTCATTGATAAGAAGAACAATTACATCGGCGGAATGATCCTTCCCGGCATCCGGGTCTCCTCGGATTCCCTGACCAGCAGGACCTCACAGCTTCCCAAAATCAGTGTAGAGGCACCGAAGAAGCTGATCGGAAGCAATACGATCGACTGCATGAAGAGCGGTCTGATCTACGGAAATGCCTCCTGCATCGATGGAATGATCCAGCGGATCAACAAAGAGCTGGGGGAAAAGTCCACTGTGATCGCTACCGGCGGGCTGGCCGGCTGTATCATCCCCTACTGCATGGAGGATGTGATCGTGGATGATGCCCTTCTTCTGAAAGGACTGAAGCTGATCTACCAGAAAAATAGACCCATGTAGCAGAAATGCGTCATTGAAACACACGGTTTTGCATCTGCAGTAAGGCTTTGGAATACAGGAAAAGTCCGGCTCCTCAGACAGGAGTCGGACTTTTTTACTTTTTTGTACTCGCTGCTTCTTTCAGGTTGATCTGCCTGGTGCATACCTGATCCAGAAGCGGCTGGCTGTGGCTGACCGCGATCAGCCCGATTTCTCTGCGCTCTGTCTCCCGAATCAGAAAGTTCCATATCTGACTCTGGGTGATCAGATCGAGCATGGTACTGATCTCATCTGCCAGGAGAAACTTCGTACGTTTCCCCAGAGCTCTCGCGATACAAAATCTCTGCAATTCTCCTCCCGACAGTTCTGCCGGGAAACGGTTCATCCAGTCTTCCTCGATTCCCAGCTCCCGGACGATCCGCTCTTCCACCTCATCGCCTTCGAGGATCACTTCCCGCATCCGAAGCCTGGGATTTACAGCAAATTCCGGCTGCTGCCAGATCATCTGCACCGGACAGTAGCCCTTATAGGATGAGAGCGGCTTTCCATCCAGAAGGATTTCACCACGATCTGGCTTCAGATAGCCGGAAAGGAGCTTGCACAGCGTTGTTTTCCCGTATCCGCTGGGTGCAATGATACCCACCCGTTCCTGCTGCCCGATCTCCATACTGAAATCCTCAAGAATCTTCCTGCCGTTTTTCTCATATTGATAAGTCACATTTTTAATCTCTAACTTCATATTTCCCTCTTCCGCGACGGTTCTTCCCGGTGTACTGATACTGGATGCTTTCCTGTCTTTTGTTACTGTTCACTCCGCCCCGCGATGTGCAGATATAACACATTCTGTACGATACCGTACGTCCGGTTCCTGCTTATATAGCATGCAGGCATCTGACACGGCCTTCCCTGATCTCCCGCCAGGATATCTCTTCTTTCCTGCATTCCTGCGTGTACTGGCTGCAGCGCGGCGCAAACGGACATCCCTGTGGCAGATCCTTGACATAGGGCTGTGTCCCTTCAATAAAACGGAACCCGTTTTTGGGCATCGCACGCCAGAGTGCCTTCGTGTAGGGATGGCGCAGCGTCTCTTCCTTCTCAAAATCCGACACGTCCGCCTCCTCCACAGTCATCCCTGCATAAAATACGGCGATCCTGTCTGCCACCTCCAGTGCCAGCTCCAGATCATGTGTGATCACAAGCACTCCCGCTCCCATATCTGCCAGCTCACGAAAATGCTGCATGGCACGTTTGGCCACCTTCAGGTCCAACCCCGGTGTCGGCTCATCCGCAATGACCAGGCGCGGATGTTCAATCATTGCCGTAGAGATCAGGATCCTCCGGTTCATCCCTCCCGACAGTTCAAAGGGATAAAGATCTGCCACACCCGGGTCTAAATCATATCTTCTGAAGATGTCACTCAGTTTCTTTCTGGTCTGCGCATCCTTCCTGCCTTTGCAGATCTGAGGCCCGATCTTCATGAGCGGATTCAGAAAAGCAATGCTCTGGGGTACCATGACGATCTCATTTCCCCGCAGCTTTTCCACCCTCTGCTTCGTAAGCTCCTCTCCGCAGTAGGTAATCCTGCCGCCCATCGAGGCATTGTAGGGCAGCACCCCCATAACGCCATGAGCCAGAAGACTCTTTCCGGAACCGCTGGAGCCGACAACCGCCACCATCTCTCCCGCATGCACCTCAACATCCAGATCCCGGATGACAGGAAGCTCCGTCTGATGCATTCCCCTGTCATACTGTGTAAAGGCAATGCACATATGTTCAATTTTAAGAACCGGAACTCTGTCCGTATTTTTTTCGCTAACCTTACGCATACTCCTTTTGCCCCTGTCCCTTTCTCATCGTTTCTTCCCGCACCACGATCACCAGCACCCTTTGCGATGTATGTAAGCCTCCACTTTATTCATGAACACTTCCGGGATCCAGCAGCTTTCTGATACTCTCACCGGCCACGTAGAACAGTACCACCGTAAATACGAGCAACATCCCCGGGAACAGGGCCAGCCACCATTTCCCGGTCACCAGATACTTCATGGCCTCCGACAGCACGATACCGATGGCCGGCTGCTCTGTGGAGAGCCCGAATCCCAGAAAGGTAATACTGGATTCGTGAAGGATTGCATGGGGAAACAGCAGCACCAGCCCGACAACAAACTGTGGCAGCAGATGCGGAAAAATGTGCTTCCATGCGATATACCATCTGCTCTTCCCCAGCTTCTGTGCAATCCGGATATACGGGCTTTCCTTCAGCTGGATCACCTCCGCCCGGATCAGACGGGCCAGCGACGGCCAGTGCGTCAGCGCAACTCCCACGATCACGCCCTTCAGTCCTTTCCCAAGAGCGACTGAGATCAGGATCAGCAGCAGGATATGAGGAACACCCATGATCAGATCGATACAGAAGGTGATCACATAATCCACTGTTTTTCCCATCGTAGCGGACGCGATGCCCAGAACAAGCGCAATCACCGCACTGACTGCCGCTGCCAGAACACCGATCAGGATACTGAGTGAAAGTCCCTTTACCGTGCGTGCCAGCATATCCCTTCCCAACCAGTCTGTTCCAAAGATGTATTTTGCACAGGGAGCGATATTTTTTCTTGAAAAATCAGTGACCCTCGCTTCCTCCGTCAGCAGAATTCCGGATACACACACAAGCGCCAGAAACAGAACAGAAAAAAACAGTCCCGCCAGCACACGCTGTCTTCGATTTAACTTCATTTCGATGTTCCTCCTCTTCGGATCCTCGGGTCAACCACTCCGTAGAGTAGATTGGCAATCATGTTTCCGCCAAACACAAACAGCGCACTCACGATGGTGATCGCCATCAGAAGCGGCAGATCACTTCCAAGCCCCGCAGCGACTGCCGCCTGACCGAGTCCCGGATAGGAAAAGACCTGCTCCACCAGAACGGAACCTCCGAAAATCTCACTGATTGAGGCAAACTGGAGTGTGATCGCCGGAAGAAGGACATTCCGGAAGCCATAATAGCGGAACAGCCGGAATCCCTTCTCTCCTCTCATCCGCGCAAACAGCACATAGTCACTCTCGCAGATGTCGATCATCTTCTCCCTGGTGTGAAGCGCAATATTCGACACGCCGGTAATGCTCAATGTCAGAGCCGGAAGAACCGCATGGTAGAGCCTGTCCAGAAAAGTCACACCGCTGGCCTCCACACCGATCGGGACACTCAGTCCGATCGGCAGCCACCCAAGCCACACGCCAAACAACATCAGCAGAAGAAGCGCCAGCCAGAAAGCCGGTGTGCTGGAAATCACGAGACAATACCCTTTGATCACTTTATCCACCAGTCTTCCACGGTTCATTCCCGCCACCACGCCAAGCACAAATCCCAGGACACCCGATAAGACCCATGCCAGGATCATCAGAAACAGAGAATTTGCCAGCTTGACAGCGATCACTTTTCCCACCGGCTGACGGTATAACAGGGAGATTCCCATGTCCCCTCTCACAAAATCCTTCAGCCAGGACAGATACTGTTCTGCCGGCGGAGTGTTCACACCCCAGTATTCCTCCAGCTTTTCAATCTGCTCCTGACTCATGCTTCCAAGTGCCGCCTGACCGACATTCGCCTGCAGCGGATCCACCGGTGAGGACTTCATCAGCCAGAAGGTGACTACACTGACAGCCAGAACCAGCAGAACAACTCTTACCATATTTTTTGTAATCAAAACAGGCCAACGTCTGTCCATCTTTCTTCCTCCGTCTTTCTTCTATAACAGCAACATTTCTTCATTCACCGGACACCCGAGAAACACTTCAATTACTCCCAGAACCACTGGTCTACATTGTTTACAATAGACCATCCGTGTCCATGGGGATGAATTTTCTGGTCGGCAACCTGTAATCCGTCTCTCACAAAATACAGATGGTCGATATTGCACAGCCAGATCCACGGGATATCGCCTTCCTGAGTGATTCCTGTCGTTCCGTCCCACTGGGCCTTCTGCCACAGCTCACAGGACTCCTCCAGTGTATCAGCCGCAAGTGCCTGATCCATATAGCTGTCCACTGTCTCGTTTGCATATGGGGAATACTCAGCCTGACCGATTCCCGTACCGGCAAGTGAATGGTAGATGTTGTAAAGCTCCATCGGTGTATGGGCTCCCCATCCCCATACGAGAGGCTCCGACTGGGCCCGGTCATAAGCCACATCCCAGCCTACACCCTCTGTAGTCACGCGGATCCCCAGCTCTTTCAGCTGATTGGCGGTATCCTCCGCAAGTGCCTGACGGACGGAATCGCCATTGCTGAACATCAGCGTAATCTCTGCTTTGATACCATCCTTTTCGCGGATGCCGTCACTGCCTGTCTGCCATCCCGCATCCTCCAGCAGCTTCACGGCCCCTTCCGGATCATAAGCAACCTCACAATCGCTGTTGTACCAGGGCATCTTGTCGCATACGCTGTAGGCAGCTGTTCCGTAACCGTTCAATACATTTTCGATCATTTCCTGCCGGTCGATCCCGATATTGATGGCGCGTCTGACATTCACATCGGAGGTAAATGCATTTCCATAGGTAACGCCATCCTTTTCCTGTGGCTGGACACAGGGAAGATTGAAGCCGCGGTTATCCACCGTCTGAACGGCCAGAAGACCGTATCCGTCGATCGTCTGGTCACTGTAGGATGCCGCCGTATGCGCCACATCCACCTTTCCTGCCATCGCAGCAGCCAGTGCGGCGTCTTCTTCCATGAACAGAACCGTCACTTTTCTGATCTTCGGTGCTTCTCCATAGTAGTCCGGGTTCGCCTCAAAAATCACCTGCTGATTCCTGTCCCACTGTTTCATGATATAGCGCCCCGAACCGATCGGATTCTGACCATAATTTTCATCATATGCGTGCTCCGGCACGATTCCTACGATTGCCATCGTATAAGGCCAGATGGAAAACGGCTTTGTCATCTTAAATTCCACCGTCGTATCGTCAACGGCAACCGCCTCATCCAGCATGGTAAAGTCATTGACCGAGCTCTTTTCCTTACAGTTATTATAGGTAAAAGCCACATCCTCCGCTGTCAGCGGCTCACCGTCTGTAAACTTCACATCATCACGGATCGTAACCGTCCACGTCAGACCGTCTTCGCTCACGCTGTAATCCGTTGCCAGATCCTTCTCGATCTCCAGATCCTTCGTGGTAGTCGTCAGCGTACTCTGGATCAGCGGTTCATGTACATGCTCCCCCGCTCCCCATCCGTATGCCGGATCAAATCCCGCTTCCGGCTCCGATGTGACGGGCATGGTAACGATCACCTCATCCTTTGCACCATTCGTCTTATCTGTGCTTTGTGCTGTCACTGCCTCTGCATCATCTGTTTTTCCTTCTGTCCCTTTTCCGCACCCGGACAGAAGTCCTGCAGCCAGCGCCGCTGCGCACACGATACTTAAAAGTTTTTTCTTCATCTTTCCCCTCCCGGATTTTTCTTTTAGTATAGCATCCCCTTTTTTTGTCCACAAGCCACCCGGGGGGTTCTGATTTTTCGATACGGCAGATCGGTTAATCCAGATAGTCAAAAAAACGTTCCACCGGAATCCATTTGCATCTGTCTTCCTTCTCCTGATTCTTTCTGATCATGAGTTCGATGACAGACATTGCCTTCTGCACACTTTCAACGATATTTTTTCCTTCCAGAAGCTTTCCCATAAAGATGGATGAAAAAATATCCCCTGTCCCCGGCACCCTGACCGGAATACTGGTAAACGGCAGTATGTGCCTTTCTCTGCTGTTATGATCATATACAAGGACTGCTTCCTGTCCGTCTATGACTGCACTTGTGACAACAATGGACTTTGCACCGACAGACAGCAGCTTTGCAATCAGAACATCCGCTTCCTGTAAGGACATGCCCTCCTCCCGATAGGTCTCCCCGGCCAGGCATGCCGCCTCCGTATAATTCGGCATCATATAATCTGACACACGGATCAGCTCTCTCATAAGGGAAACCGTTGTTTCTGTGATCCCGTTATAAAGTCTGCCCGCATCCCCCATGATCGGATCAACAAAAATGAGTGCTCCCTTATCCTTCTGCTGCCCACAAAAATCTGCCACAAGCTTTGCCTGCCGTCCGGAAACAAGAAAGCCTGCCGAAACCGCATCAAAGGAAAAGCCCAGCTCTTCCCACACCTTTATGGTATTGCTCATATAGTCTGTTGTTTCCAGAATCTCATATGTTCCATAGTCCAGTGTATTCGATACCAGTGCGGTAGGAAGTGTATAGACATTATGTTTCATATAGGAAAGAATCGGCATCATCGCAGATAAGGCAACCTTGCCATATCCGACCATATCACTCATCAGAAGAATCTGTTTGTTCATGATTCTCTGCACCTCCTGTTATTCCATAACTGTTTTGAGTCCATTCGCAAAACATCATCTCCGGAACTCTCCTTTTGCTCATGAATGGCTCCAAATAATTTCATCTTATCTATTGCCAAATGCTCTGTCAAGCGGTATTATAATTACCGTTCACTTCGTGACCAGTTACTATAATACTTTGATGTTGGGGTCAAAAGCATTTGACCCCATGATGCCTTCGGATTTTTCCGCGCTTCGCGCTCCCAAAATCCGAAAAACATTCGAAATCCGCTCATTTTTCTTCGAAAAATGGCTACTTTCTCATGTTTAGCGGGTCCCAAAGTCATGATTTTTCATGCAAGCATAAAAATCATGACCTTTTGACCCTGGCATCATACTTTGAAATCGTTATGAAAAAAAGAGATGTTTGTTGATTTACGGAGGATGATATGAAACAGAAAAACCGGTTTGATAAGAAACGCTTTATCATCATGATGACTGGAATTGTGGGAATGGGTATTACTTTATCTTTCCTGCTTAAGGTTAATTATGGTACGGATACCTGTTCTTTTATGAATGCATCTCTGTCCGGGCGCTTTGGAATTACTTTCGGCACGACCATGATGCTGGTGAATCTTCTGCTGTTCCTTCCGGAGCTGATCTGGGGGCGGAAGCTGATCGGACTGGGAACCATTGCAAATATGACGCTGATCGGATATATCTCAGACTTTTGCAGGATGCTGGAGACAAGGTATCTGCCGTCTTCCATTTTCCAGGATCAACCTTACTGTGTCATCATTTTCACAGTGGCACTGCTCCTGTTTCTGATTTCGGTTGCTCTTTACATGAATGCGGATATGGGACAGCCTGCAAATAAAAAGTCAAGGGAAAATTGAAGAAAATTGAAAATAATATTCT
>UQCM01000013.1 GCA_900539525.1 uncultured Blautia sp. | reverse complement strand
GTCATGATTTTTCATGCAAGCATGAAAATCATGACCTTTTGACCCTGGCATCATAACAAAGTACATTCTGATTGTGCCTGCGCTTAATTTCTTATAGGATGAAGCAATATGGAATGTGGATATCTGCTTGAATCTTTTCGACGGAGGAATGCCTGCTGACAACCGCATCACCGTTGACGAAGATGAAGCCTGTCAATAAGAAAGGAGGAGAAGACTATAAAGATACCGGATTGGAAGTATGTCTGCTATGCAGACCCGAATTCCGCGCCAAGACTCGCGAGCGAGTCTTGAATTATGAAAAGTGAAAGAATATGGTAACACCAAGTTGTAGAAGGAGATGAAGTATGAAAAAGACAATTAAAAAAGTGTTTTGTATACTGCTTGCACTGGTTCTGGCAGTTCCGTTGAACCTGATGCCGGTGCAGGCGGCAGGCGATATCGTTGAAACACTGAATCCAGAGACAAGAGACGCATCACAGATGAACTATTTTAGCTATGTTACGCCGACGGGCAGCAATAAAACATGGACCGTTAATGCAGGCTCAGAAGCTTATGTGGATCTGGGTGCCTCCGATGATAACGCTAACCAGTATTATTATACGGTCAGTTTTTACGGAAGCGCAATTTCCATTTATGCCATCAAAGGTCCTGTTCATGGAATCGTAAAGTATACCGTGGACGACGGGAGTGAACAGACCGTGGATCTGTACAATGCTTCCCGTACAAGTGCTCAGTCTGTATATTCGGTCAGCGGGCTTACAGAAGGCAGGCACACTCTGAAAGCCGTAACACAGACCACAAAGACAGGCAGCAAGATTGTAAACCAGGTGTCCTATGCGAAAATCACCCATCAGCCATATGCTGCAACAGAATTTACTCTGGGACAGACAGGCATGAGTCTTTATGTGGGGCGGAAACAGAAGATTGCCTATACGATGATTCCTTCCGGTACATCGGATGCCGGTCTGGTGTTCAGCAGCAATAATGATGCTGTCGCAAGTGTTTCCGGGGATGGCACAGTCACTGCGAAGGCTGAAGGGACAGCCGAGATTACCGTTTCCGGTGTTGGTACAGCCAAGAAGGTTACGGTAAACGTAAAAAAAGCTGTTCCAGCATTAGGTGGTACAATTACAGATAAGGATACGCAGCACACGCAGGATACATATAGCACGATCAGGCAGCAGAATGTCACCACAGCCACATTGACGGCATGGAAGAATGATAAGGCGTCCAGTGAGCTGGTGCTTTACTCATCAAACGGTTCCCTGTCAAATGTACAGGTGACAGCAGGAGACTTCCAGAGAGCAGACGGCAGTGCGAAGATCTCTGCGGATAACGTGACAACAACTTTTATAAAATCTACCCGGGCATACAATGGCCCTTATCTCGGATATGGAGACCCGTCGCGCCGGGTTCCGGAGGCTACGGAAGAAAACAGAAGTGAATCCTCTGATATTCTTTATCAGGATGGAGGTGCTGTCAGCATTGATGCGGATCGCCTGCAGCCGGTATGGGTAGAAGTGTCAGTGCCAGAGGATGCACCGGCAGGTTTGTATACCGGTACGCTGACAGTGAGTGCGGCTGAAATTAAAACACCGCTTGTGTTTACCTATAAACTGATCGTCCAGGATCTTGCACTCCCGGACACGACAGATTATTCCTATGACATCGGTATCTGGCAGTATCCTTACAGCAGTGCGGAATACTATAACATAACGCCGTTTTCAGAGGAGCATCTTGAAATCCTTCGTTCCCTGATGGAGCAGTATAAAGAAGCGGGCGGAAATATGATTACCGCTACGATTATTGAGGACGCATGGAACGGACAGACCTACAGCAAGAATGATATTCATTACCCATCCATGGTAAAATGGACGAAGGAAAGCGATGGCAGCTTCACCTATGATTACAGTGATTTTGATGCATGGGTATCACTCTGTAAGGAAATGGGAATTGCTGAAAAGGTGGTGATCTACAGTATCGCACCGTGGCACAGTTCCTTTACCTATTGGGAAAACGGGACGATGAAGAAGGCAGGGTACACGGCAGGAAGTGATTCGTACAACCAGATGTGGAGTGATTTTCTGACAGACTTTACCAGTCATCTGGATGAAAAGGGATGGTTTGAGAGCTGCTACCTTGCGATTGATGAGAGAAATTTCGGTCAGGCGACAAACGCTTTCACCGTAATCAACAAAATAAAAAACAAAGACGGTAAATCTCTGAAGACTGCCGGGGATATGGATTCCATTACGGATTCTGCGAAAAAAGAGATTGCAAAGAATATTGATCTGCTGAGCGTAGGCGATACCGCTGCGCAGGCACATTCTGCAGTATTCAAAGAGATCCTGGCAGAGAGGAATGCCTCCGGGCTGGTAACGACACTTTATTCCTGTACCGAGCATAAGCCGGGCAATTTCTCACTGAGCGCACCGGTGGAAAGCTACTGGTCAGCCGTAAATGCCGGAAAGGCAGGAACAGCGGGCTTCCGCAGATGGGCATATGACGCATGGGTGGCAGATCCGCTGAACGATGCAACACACAATGCGTTTGAACCGGGTGACTGCTTCCTGGTTTATCCGTCTGAAAAGGACGCAGCTATGAAAACTGCAAAGAGTTCTGTGCGTCTTGAGCGTATGGCAGAAGGTATCCGTGATGTAAACAAACTGAGGATCCTGCAGGAAAAGATGCCGTCTCTGTCATCAGAGATCGAGGCAGTATACAATCGTGTGACGATGACGGCAACGACCGGGCGCACATACCTGACAGAGGCTGAGATTACATCGCTGGCAGAGCAGATGAACAGCTTTAAATCAGGCGTTGCTGAACTTACTGAAAAGTATCTGGCTTCAAAGAACGGTGCAGCTCTGAGTGAAACCTCGAAAACGTTAAATGTGGGTGAGAGCTGGAAGGTGCCTGTGGCTTTGGAAGATGCACTTGTTTTCCGTGCCGTTGATCCGGCGATCGCATCTGTAGATGCAGGCGGTAATGTGACCGCAAACAGGAAAGGAAGCACTGTCATTATCGTAGAGAATAAAAACACAGGTTATACTGGAAGCGTACAGATTACAGTTACCAGGACACTGATCATAAAGAATACGCTGACGGATTATAAATTGCCGGAGCAGTATTTATCAGATATTGAGAGAGATCCGGATGATTCTAAGGGACGTCATTATCTTGGACAGCCGGATATGGTTATGCTGGATGATGAAAAGACGCTGATCACCGTTTATCCGGTAGGTCACGGAAGAGGCTCTATCGTTATGCAGGTGAGCAGGGATGCAGGAGAGAGCTGGACAGAGAAAACAGATATTCCTGCCTCATGGTCAAGCTCCTATGAAACGCCGACGATGTATAAGCTGAACATGACAGACGGCAGCACAAAGCTGATCCTGATTTCCGGAAGACCGGCAAACTTTGGTGCACCGACCGGAGGATGGGACAGCTCCATTTCTACGGACGGAGGAGAAACATGGACCGAGTATCAGACATACTGGGAGAATTTCAGCAATGGCACCAGAAATGAGACTGTTGTGGCCATGGCAAGTATGATCCAGATGAAGGATGAGGATGGTAATCTCATTGACAAATGGATGGCAGTCTATCATAACGGCAGTTCCTTCGTGAATTATAAGACGTATCTGACCTTCGATGAGCAGGGCAATCAGCAGTGGACAGAACCTGTTCCATATTTAAGTGAATACCGCAGCATAGAAAGCCGTTATCAGATGTGCGAGATCGGTATGTTCCGCTCGCCTGACGGAAAACGGATCATCGGTCTGGCCAGAAGCCAGAGCCACGCGAATCCGGCAACCATGATCTATTCGGATGACGAGGGTGAGACATGGAGCAAACCGATGGATCTTCCGGGATCTCTGGCAGGAGAACGTCATAAGATCATGTATGATCCTACCGATTCCACAGGACAGAGATTGATCGTTACCTTCCGTGAGATCCAGTATGACCGGGAAGGAAATGACAATACCTTCGGCAGTGACTGGATGGCAGGAGACTGGATCGCCTGGGTTGGCACCTACGATGATATCATGAACCAGAATGACGGGCAGTACCGGATCCTTCTCTGCGAGGATTGGGCTGCAAATGCAAAATCGGGTGATACCGGTTATACGGGAATGGCAGTGCTCTCGGATGGAACCTTCATCCTGGATACTTACGGACACTGGGATAAAGAATGGTCACAGAGTCTAAAGCCTTATAATGTTTATAACGACCAGTGCTGGATCAAACAGGCCAAATTCAAGCTGTCGGATTTAGACAGCCTGTCTGTCAGCCCGGCTTCGGAGGCAAAGGAAAAGATACAGGCGGAAATCAATAACGCCCCGCATGGAGATGCTTCAAACTATACGGAGGCATCGTGGAATGCATATCAGCAGGCACTGGCGGCAGCAACATCGGTAAAAGAAGGTGCATCCAGCACAAATCTGGAATGCTACCATGCACTTTCTGAGCTGCAGAAGGCAAGGATGGGACTGCTAAGCCGGGATACCGTGGATGTAGTGATTCCCGATGATACAACAGAAGCCAGAAATGATCTTGGTGAAAAGCTGAAGCAGGCAGAGAACTATACAGATGAAACGAAATACACGTCTGAGAGCTGGAAAGCATACCAGGCTGCTCTGAAAAAGGCACAGGAAGTTCAGGGGAAGGATTCCAGCACAAAAGAGGAAATTATGGAGGCTCTGAAAGATTTAGAAACAGCGATCGGAGCGTTAAAGCCGGCGCAGAGCGGGACAGATATAAAACCGCCGGTTGATGAAAAACCCAAGGATGAGAATAAGCAGCCTCCCCAGAATACACAGACTGCAAAGGATGGCCAGATCTTTGACAGCGGAAATTACCGTTACAAAGTGATCAGTGCCGCAGATCAGACGGTAGAAGTTACCGGACTTAAAAACACAAGGCTTGCAAAGATAACCATCTACAACACTGTGAGTCTTGGAGGAAAGAGTTATAAGGTGACATCTGTTGCAGCATCCGCCTTCAAGGGAAATAAGAAAGTGACAGGTGTTACCATCGGAAAGAATGTCCAGTCGATCGGCAAGAATGCATTTTCCGGATGTGTGAAGCTGAAGAAGGTTACGGTGAATGCAGGCAATCTGAAGCAGATCGGTGCAAATGCATTCTTTAACTGTAAGAAACTGACAAGCCTTACGATCAAGTCAAAGGCCTTGAAGAAAGTCGGAAAGAATGCGCTGAAGGGCATCCATAAGAAAGCGGTGATTAAGGTACCCGCTTCAAAGAGGAAAGCTTACACGAAACTTCTGGCAAAAAAAGGACAGAGTGCAACCGTAAAAATTAAATAATCCTGTTTTGAAATCCCGGTATGGTGTAAGCGATACCGGGATTTCTGCTCATGAAATTATTATAATATGCCCGTTGACAGATAGAACAAAAATGGTGTATTGTTAAACAAATAAAATCATCTAAAAATATATAAATTCATAACAAAATAGTATTATTCCACAAAACATCTATAGACTATATCACAAATAAATCATTGTTTTTATGTCATTCGTTTCTAAAAATCTTATTTTTTCTGATTTTCATACCCAGAAGCACTGTCCGCATTTTTATTCTCCATTCCAAGTAATAAAACAAAATTTGTAACTGTTCAGTGTCATGCAGATTTATAAATATTTGCCGTGGGGATCTTGCTCACCGGAGAGAATTTTATAATAGTTACCAAAAATTAATGAGTATCTTGATAATTGAATAAAGGCTTTACACTATGATATAATACCACCAACGAAAGGCGGTGATAGGAAGTGAGTGATGATATGAATCAGGAAGTAGTAAATGCTGAAATTAAACATTATACTTCTTTATTACGTATTAAAAAGGCGAGCAAAGAAGTAAATGAACAACTTGAAATTGAAATTGAAACATCAAGAGCAACACTTAAAATATTTGGAGTTGATATTTCAGAATTTGATTTTTTAATCCAGTAGCAAATGAATGATAATTATCTAAGGTGTAAAGTCTTTATTGAATGATTCAGGCTTTACACCTTTTTATGATATAGGAAATTCATGACCTTTAATATGCTTTCATCACAGTCTGAACCGCAGACTTTCCATCCATGTACAGGGGCTGTCCTATGATGTGATGGATTCTGACGGAACCAGCACCGGGTACAATCCCGACAGCACCACTGGTGGACGGGAAGTCTGGTACACCTGGTATGCCGATACAGAGGGCGTATTCGGTGTTCTTCTATGATGAACTGGAGATACTGGATAAATATGGAAATACGCCTATGGATCACCGGACGGGACTCCCGTCATCCACGACAGCGATCAGTTATCGCTCAGAACCTATGAGAAACCGCATGCCGCTTACCCATGATCCGGCCGATTTCGCTGAGGATATTTCCATGAGTTCCTGGGTATATGGTGATCCTGCACCGCCCATCCTCAGAGCTTACGTGGGCGATCCGTCAAAGATCCGCCTGATCCACGGAGGTATCAAGGAGACACATGTCTTTCATCTCCACAATCACCAGTGGCGGTTGGAAGCGGATAATCCCGTTTCTACAATCATTGATTCTATCACGATCAGTCCTCAGGAAACCTATACCCTGGATATTCTGTATGGAGCCGGGAGCAGAAATAAAGTGATCGGGGACTTGATTTTCCACTGCCACCTGTATCCACACTTCCACGAAGGCTTGTGGACCCTGTGGCGGATCCATGACCGGCTGGAAGATGGAAATGGAAAGCTTCCGGATGGAACTGCCATCCCACCGCTTCAGCCTCCCTGCGGAGTCGTGGATCAGGAAGGAAAGGTAACCGTAACCCCCACGCCCCTGGAGAAAGCAAATTTTGTAGAAAACGCTGCACCGGGAGCATTGTATACCGATACCTGTCCCTGCCACACGACGGGAATGTGTTAACTCCCGCAGAAGATGACCAGAGCATTGACTGTGTAAAATACGATGATGGAGAAGAAAATGATCCTGCCGGCAAAGAGTCCCCGGATGCAGAAAGACTGTCTACTGAAACAGTGGAAAAAGCATGTCATCTTCCCGGAAACTGCGATAAAGTCAAAATATTTGAGATTGCTCTCGTTCAGGCCCGGATCACTTACAATGAATACGGATGGCACGACCCGGAAGGCAGGTTTTTTGTTTTGAAAGAGGAATCAGAACGCCACGGCGGCCTGGATGCCTATATCCGTAAAGTGGAGGAGCAGAAAATCAAGGTCGAGCCTCTGGTCATCCGGGCCAATGCCGGAGACTGTATCGAATTTCATACGACTAACCTGCTGCCGGAATATCTGGAGGAGAATGCCTTCCAGCTCCGTACACGAACAGATATCGTAGGACATCATGTGCATCTGGTAAAATTTGATACCATTACTTCTGACGGTGCGGCAAATGGCTGGAATAATATTGCGGGAGCCAGAAAATATGAAACCCTGATCGAACGTTTCTTTGCGGATGAGGAATTGAGAATGATCTTTTTCCATGACCATCTGTTCGCAAATTCTCATCAGCAGCACGGAATGTTCGGTGCGTTGATCATAGAAGAAGCGGGGGCTACCTTCCACCATGTCCGTACCGGCGAAGAGCTGCCCTTCGGTACCAGAGCCGTCATTCGCAGAAGAGACGGTTCCTCCCTCCGGGAGTTTGCCATGTTTGTTCATGATTTTGCACTTTTATTTGACAAAGAAGGGAATTCTCTGAATCCTCCGGAGGTTCCGGGATCCCATGACGATCCCGGTGTCATGGGCATCAATTACCGCGCGGAGCCTATGCGTGAAAGGCTGAAAAAACATGAGGATCCGGCCTATATTTTCAGTTCCCACGTCCACGGTGATCCGGCAACTCCTGTCCTAGAAACCTATCCGGGAGATGAACTGATGATTCGCCTCATCGACGGAGCACATGAAGAACAGCATGCCTTTAATATTACGGGAATGTCCTGGCAAAAGGAGGTTGCCGATGCACGCTCTCCTCTGGCCGCCTCTCAGACGATCGATACATCAGAAGCATTTAATCTGAATGTAAAAACTGCCTATCCGGCCGGTGATTATCTGTATTATTTTGGAGGTATTGATGACGCCTGGCTGGGTCTTTGGGGAATTATCCGTGCCTATGATAAATATCAGGAGTGCCTGAAGCCTCTTTGCAATGGAAAAAACAGGATTTTCCCGCTTCTTCCCTGCCCGGGAAAGGATGATGTCATTTTGCCTGGGATGTGGAATCCGGCATGTGGGGGATTTTTCGGGTGATGAAACGGTCGATCGGATGTAAATGCAAAGAAATATGCGGCAAATTGTTTAGCTGCATACGATAGTTCCATCAGGCAGGAAATCCTTGTATTTCCTGCCTGTACCCCTTTTTATCACGGCATCTATACAAATTTCCATCTTTCAGTTATAATGAAAACAACGGTTCCTTTTGAAGGATCCTTAAATACGGAGGAATGTAAGAAAATGAACACAGTCGAATTGTTAGATGAACTGGAGCAAAGGGCATTTCATGACCGTGTACTTCGAAAGACTCTGCTGGAAACACAGAAAGAGGACAACCCTCTGGAGGCTTTTTGCAGGAAATGCAGGGAATACGGATATGAGCTGTATCCTATGGAAATCATAAATGCCGGTGAAGAGTTTTATGGAAATATGAGGCGAAGTACCAACGGTGGTGGTGAGAATTCTCCGAAGCTTGACGGCGAGGATGATTTCTATGAATTATTTATGACGGCTCTCCTTTCTGCAGATGAAAATGATATGCTTCAAAAAGAAAATACAGGAGGTCATTCTCATGAGAAGACAGGTAAGTCTTGACGAAATATCGGACGGGAAACTATATGATGCCAATGATCTGGTAAAGGCAGACTGTCATGGCTGTGACGGATGCTCTGCCTGCTGCCGTGGGATGGGAAACTCCATCATCCTTGACCCACTGGATGTGTACCGGCTATCCGAAGCATTGGGAAAAGGATTTGATGAGCTCCTGGAATCCGCACTGGAGCTTCAGATGGTAGACGGAGCGATCCTTCCGAATCTCAGGATGGCCGGGGAAACAGAAGTCTGTGTATTTCTGAACGGTGAAGGGCGATGCAGCATCCACAGCTTCCGTCCGGGGATCTGCCGTCTGTTTCCGCTTGGGAGATATTATGAGGATCATGGCTTCCGGTATTTCCTCCAGGTTCACGAATGTCCCAGAACAGACCGGAGTAAGATTAAAGTCAAAAAATGGATCCAGACACCGGATTTAAAAAGATACGAGAAATATGTGACAGACTGGCATTATTTTCTCGAAGACGCTGAAAAACTGGTAACGGAAAGTCTGGAAAGCGAAAACCCGAGAAATCTGAATCTGTATATCCTGCAGAATTTCTATCGTAAGCCCTATGATAGCAGCCGGGATTTCTATCAGCAGTTTGATCAGAGGCTCTGCGAAGCGAAGCTGCTGCTTCAGGAAATGATGCGTAATGACGGCAAAGCCAAAAGTCTCTGACTCCATGAGACCTGCGAAAGAGATGGTGACAAATGAAAGATTCCATAACACAGATACAACAGAAAACAGAAGAGATCCTCACATCCTACCCGATCTTTCAATATGGATTTCTTCCTGCAGATGAAATCGAGTTCCGGGAAGAGGTGCGGTATATCTGCCGGCAGGAATGTGAGCGGTATGATACTTCATGGTCATGCCCCCCGGCAACCGGTACGGTAGAAGCGTGCAGGAAAAGATGCCTTACCTACAGGGAGGCACTGGTCTTTACCACGCTTGCCGAGGTTTCCGATCTTACGGATATGACAGAAACCCTTGAAACCCGGAAGGATCATGAGGCCATTGTACATGACATCTGCAGACAGCTGCGTGATGCAGGAATCGACCTGATGGCACTGTCATCCGATTCCTGTGCCATCTGTGACAAATGTGCATGGCCGGACGCTCCCTGCCGTCACCCGGATGAGATGCTCCCCTGTATCGAAAGCTACGGTATCCTTGTGACAGCGGCTGCTGAAAAGCTGTCAATGGATTTTTTTTATGATGGAAGCACGGTTCTGTGGTATGCCATTATTTTTCTGAAATAATTCTATGGTTTAAATTTCAAGAATCCGAATTCACGCCATGCGTGGCAGTGAATGAGAGACTTTATGACACGCCTGGAAATGAGGAAGGAGTTAAACTGCATATATTGCTCTTTCTTTCCATATAATAGGAAATAAAAAGTGATGATCAAATATGCGTTCAAAATCAAAATCTCTTTATCATAAGATTTCCACTGCTGCCCAGATTCCGGCTGATTTATCTGACGGGGCGGTACTTGTTACCGTGACCGGGCAGGAGGAGCTGTGCATCGAAAACTACCGGAGTATTATTGAATACAGTGATTCCCGGCTGATGCTCCTGACGAAAAGCGGCAGACTGGAAGTGCTGGGAAAGCATCTGTTTATTTCGTATTACACCAGTAAGGAGATGAAGGTGACAGGGCATATTGAGCAGATCAGCTATCTATAGGCGGAGGTGTCTGTTTGGTTAAACAATTCTTGCAATACGCAAAAGGCCACGTGCGCATACGTGTAACAGGCAGTTCCTATGAGCGTTTTCTGAATATCTGTGCAAAGCATCAGATCTTCCTTTGGGATCTTCAGTCTGTGGACAATGCATATGAAATGAATCTCTCCATCCGGGATTTCCGTATGCTGCGGCCGCTGGCGAGAAAAAGCAGTACAAAAGTCCGTATCATCGAGAGATATGGACTTCCCTTTTTTTTGCACACACACAGGAACCGGAAAATGCTTTTCTTCGGAATGCTTCTGGGAGTGATTCTGATGATTGTTCTCTCAGGCTTTATCTGGGATATCCACATTGAAGGCAATCAGATGCAGACGGATGATGTGATCTATGACTTTCTGGCAGAACAGGACATCAGGCACGGTATAAGAAAGTCCTCTGTTGACTGCAAGCTGCTGGCAGCAGAGTTTCGTAAAGCTTTCGATAATTTCATATGGGTTTCTGTAAAAATACAGGGAACCAGACTGCTCATTGATGTAAAAGAGAATACCGACCTCACAATTGACGAAAAAACAGACTACGGTCCCAGCGACCTGATCTCAAACGTGAACGGGACCGTAAAGGAGATCATCACACGCTCCGGCACACCTCTTGTTAAAGCAGGAGATGTGATAAAAAAAGGACAGCCGCTGGTTCTCGGGCAGGTTGCGATCTACGATGATGCAGGGGAGGTATCCGATTACCAGTATTGTGCGGCTGATGCTGACATTTATGTGGAAACAACATACAGGTATAAGCAGTCGCTTTCTATGAAATACATAAAAAAAGAATACACCGGAAAGGAAGTATCCGGAGGATTTCTCAGAATTCTGAACAAAGGCTTTGCATTTACCGGAAGGCGAAAATCTGAGGAAAAATTTGACGCCATACAGACGGAACACCAGCTTCGTTTGTTTGAACACTTTTATCTCCCTGTCCACTGGGGAAAAATAAGATGCCGGGAATATAAATTGGTCGAGAAAACATATACAAAAGAAGAAGCTGTCAGAAAATCGCAGGGAATATTGGATAAATTTCTTTTTAAAAACAAAGAAAAGGGGGTTCAAATATTAGAAAATAATGTTAAAATAGAAGCAGGTTTAAAAAACTGTACGGCAGAAGGTATCATTACCTTTATCGAAAAAGCCGGAAAACGAGTGGAAAGGAATTTAGGTGAATGAGTATCATCGAAACGATAACATCAGTGCCGGTCGAGCATGAACGGAATGTTTTCGGACAATTTGATGAACACATCAAAAAGATTGAAAAAACGCTGAATGTGACGCTGATCGCCAGAGACGGTGCTTTGAAGATCATCGGAAGTGAAGCGGCAGTGAATAAAGCCCGGAGCGTATTTACGCAGCTTGTTGAACTGTCCCGGCGCGGCAACATCATTCATGCACAGAATGTGGACTACGCCCTTTCTCTTTCCTTTGAAGATAAGGAAGCATCGATCGTGGAAATCGACAAAGAGTGTATCTGCCATACCATCAATGGAAAACCCATCAAACCGAAAACACTGGGACAAAAGGCCTATGTGGATGCGATCCGTGATAAGATGATCGTATTTGGGATCGGACCGGCCGGAACAGGAAAGACCTATCTTGCGATGGCGATGGCGATTCAGGCATTTAAAAATGATGAGGCAGGGCGGATCATCCTTACCCGGCCTGCCATTGAAGCAGGAGAAAAGCTGGGATTTCTTCCCGGTGACCTTCAGAGTAAGGTGGATCCTTATCTGCGTCCGCTCTATGATGCCCTGTATCAGATCATGGGACCGGAGAGCTTCATGAAGAATATGGAAAAGGGGCTGATCGAGGTCGCACCACTGGCTTATATGCGCGGCCGGACGCTGGATAATGCCTTTATCATACTGGATGAAGCACAGAACACAACCCCTGCGCAGATGAAGATGTTCCTGACACGCATCGGCTTTGGCTCCAAAGTCATCATTACCGGTGATCTGACCCAGAAGGATCTTCCTTCGTCCCAGACATCCGGACTGGATGTGGCAATACGTGTCCTGAAGAAAATTGACGAGGTGGCATTTTGTAACCTCACCAGTAAGGACGTGGTTCGTCATCCTCTCGTGCAGAAGATTGTTAAAGCATATGAGGAATACGAGAAACGCACAGAAAAGCCGGAGCGGCCGGACAGGACAAAAAGGAGGCGCGGTGTATGACATTACGGTTTGAGGATGAATATGAACTGGAATTCCCCTTTGATCCCGAGGCACTGGCCGGCCAGGTGATTGAACACAGTCTGGATTATGAAGGCTGTCCCTATGAGGCAGAGATCAATCTGCTGCTCACGTCGGATGCAGAGATTCAGAGGCTGAACCGGGAGTTCCGGAACATTGACAGGGCGACGGACGTGCTTTCTTTTCCAATGCTGGAGTACGAACATCCGGCGGATTTTGAACATCTTGAAGAAGAGCCCGACTGTTTCCATCCGGAAACAGGAGAATTGATGCTTGGAGACATTGTGATCTCCAAAGAGAAAGTTCTCTCCCAGGCAGAGGCTTATGGTCATTCACCGAGACGGGAATTCGCTTTTCTGGTTGCCCACAGTATGCTTCATCTAATGGGCTATGACCATATGGAGCCGGAAGAAGCAAAAGTAATGGAAAGAAAACAGTCAGAGATTTTAGAACAGATGAAAATACAAAGATAATGGAGAGAAACTATGAAGAAACTGAAAGTAGCAGCACTGCTGATGATTGCAGCAGTCACATTGGCAGGATGTAAAAAACAGGCAGAAACGGAAAGCACAGAACCTCCTGTCGAAACAGAAACAGAAACAGAGACAGAAACCGTTGCACAGTTAGAGCCGACCATTATTGAGGAGACAGAAAGCGCGGGTCTTGGTGATGACCGCAGCTATCTTACAGGAGAAGTCGTAGGAAAAGAGCTTCACAACAGGCGTCCCATTGCCGTCATGATGAATAATATCATCAATGCCTGCCCCCAGGCCGGAATCGGAAAAGCAGGTGTGATCTATGAGGCACCTGTTGAAGGTGCGATCACACGTCTGATGGCTATTTTTGATGATGTCAGCGGCATGGACAAGATCGGAGCTGTCCGGAGCTGTCGTACCTATTACCCGATGTATGCCAGAGAATTCGACGCCATTTATGTTCATTATGGACAGGCTGTTTACGCTGTAGAGCTTCTGAATTCCGATAAGGTGGATAATGTCAGCGGTCTTTCCTTTCAGGAGGGTGCAGGAGAGATTTACGGTTATGCAGGAGAAGACATCTTCTACCGCACATCTGACCGTCCGGCACCGCATAACTGCTATACCAGCGGAGAAGAAATCGATACTGCATGCACGAGGCTTGGGTACCGCAGACTCCATGAGGATGACTTCCAGCAGAAATTTCAGTTTACAAATGATGGCGAAAGCATTTCTCTGGACGGCGGCACAGCTACGACGATCAAACCGGGTTATCAGGTAAACAAGCCCTGGTTTGAGTTTAAGGACGGAAAGTATTACAGATATCAGTATGGCGATGCACAGATCGATGAGCTCACAGGTGAGCAGCTCACCTGCTCAAACGTGATTCTCCAGCTCTCCGAGTGGGTGAATTATGATGATCACGGTTATCTGAATATTAACACCGTATCCGGCGGCGATGCCTATTACTTTACGAATGGTACCTACGAAAAATGTACCTGGAGACGGGAAAGTGAGGATGCCCCGGCAAAATATTATGATAATGACGGAAACGAAATTGTATTGAATCAGGGAAAAACTTGGATATGTATTATTCAGGACTCCTATGCAGAGGATATTGTCATTGAATAATCAGCGGGGGAGCTGTTTCACAGTTCCCCTTTCTGAGATTGCCCGGAATGAAAGAGGTAAGCTTTGGAAAATAACAAGAATAAGAATAATTATCTGGTACAGGGTACCATACTGGTGGTCGCTTCTTTTATCGCGCGTGTGATCGGTATGATCTACAGAATTCCTCTGATGCGTATTCTGGGGCTTCAGGGAAACGCCTATTATTCAACAGCAAATGAAATCTACGCCATCATTCTGATGATTTCTTCCTTCAGCCTTCCGCTGGCTGTTTCAAAGCTCGTATCCGAGCGGCTGCATAAAGGACAGAAAAAAAACGCACATAAGGTTTTTATCTGTGCACTGAAATTCGGAATCGCAGTGGGTGGAGTCATGTCCATCCTCACCTTTGCCTTCAGCGGAATCATCACAAAGTTCATGAAGTTCGAGATGGCTGCCTTCGCCTTGAGGGTACTCTCACCTGCAATCTTCATCTACGCTCTTGTGGGCGTTCTGCGTGGTTTTTTTCAGGGACATGAAACCATGGTACCGACTGCAGTCTCTCAGGTGATCGAGCAGATCGTCAATGCGATCGTATCCGTAGCAGGTGCTGCCGTGCTTGTCAAATTCGGTACAAAGCTGGGAGAACAGAAGGGAAATGACTCTCTTGGTCCCGCATACGGTGCTGCCGGTGGAACGCTTGGTACGGTAGTGAGTGTGACCGTTGCTCTCTTGTTCCTGCTATTTATTTACATCTCCTATCAGCGGATATTTAAGCGGCAAATGCGCCGTGACCATACAAAAAAAGTAGAATCAGACAGGAAGATTTACCGGGTACTGATCATTACCATTCTTCCGGTTGTTCTGAGTACGGTGATCTATAATATCAGCACTGTAATCGATCAGGGAATTTTCGGTTCGATCATGTCATCCCAGGGATATGCAGAAAAAGAGTACAGTATGGTATGGGGGATTTTCGTTGAGTTCAAAGTTCTGATGAACGTACCTCTCTCCATCGCATCCTGTCTGGCACCTTCTGTAGTTCCGAGTCTGACAGCATCCATGATGGATGAAGATTATCACGGTGCAGGAATCAAAGTACGTGACTCTATCCGCTATACCATGGTATTTACCATTCCATGTGCTGTAGGACTGGCAGCACTTGCTTCTCCTGTCATGCAGCTTGTCTACGGGGATTCCAGTGCACTGGCAGCAGGGATTATGCAAAGCGGTGCACTGATGATCGTGCTTTATGCACTGTCCACTCTGACAACCGGAATCCTTCAGGGACTTGGAGAAATGCAGAAGCCTCTGATCCATTCAGCGGTTGCACTTGTGTTGCATATCATTCTTCTTGTACTTATGCTTATGTTCAGCGGGATGAATATCTACAGTGTTGTCTATGCAAACATTTTCTTTGCACTTGTGATCTGTCTCCTCAATGCGTGGACGATCCGACAGATCCTCGGTTATCGGCAGGAGCTGGTACGCACCTTCATCATCCCTGTCATTGTCTCTGGAATTATGGGACTGGCTGCTTATGGCATTTATCGTCTGTTTTCCATGTTCGCCGGGGTTTTAATTTCTTCCGTAATATCGGTTCTGGTGGGAATCATTGTCTATATGATCCTTCTGATAAAATTGCGTGGCATTACCCAGCGGGAAATCTACGGTATGCCAAAGGGTGCATATATTGTTTATATTTTGCAGAAATGCCGGATACTGTAAGAATCCGTCTTTCACCTGTATAAAAGAATAAAAAAATGCCGATACTATATCAAAAGGAGTGGTGCGTGTGCCAAGAAGATATCGTATCGGCATTTTCTTATGTGCTGCAGTAATGTGCTGGCTTAACTGCATAAGCTATCAGCATATGGAAACAGTTCCTGAAATGCCGATGACAGAAGAGCGCAGGGAAATACCTGCAGAACCTGCCGCTGCAGGAAGAGAGAAAAGAATTCATAAATACTGCCTGAAGGAAAAAGACGGGCTTGTATGTGTTTATCTGGAAAACGGAACAACACTATATGAAACAACGAGCATCCGTATCCATCAGCTTCCACCGAAGCTGCGTCAGGAGATTCTGAGGGGAAAATATCTGCACAGCGAACATGACCTATATAACTTTCTGGAAAACTACAGCAGCTGAGAAAAAGTAACTGTTCAGAGTCCATTCGCAAAATCGCCTCTACGAGGCTTTCCTTTTGCTCATGTAGGGCTCTCGCCCTATAGATTTATAAAATTTGCCTCTGGTGAGCAAGCTCCCCAAGGCAAATATTTATAAATCTGCATGACTCTGAAGAGTTACCAAAAAAGATTAGACAGACTCTGTCGTTTGGTGTAAGATAGGGAGCGTAATGTTACCATTGAAACATGAGAGGATCAAAAAATGAATATAAGGGAAAGGCTGAAGGATAAACAGCGAATTGTAATAAAGGTAGGCTCCTCTTCCCTGGTCCATGAGGAGACGGGAGCCCTGAATCTGACAAAACTGGAGATTCTCGTAAGGGAGATCAGTGATCTTCATAACATGGGAAAGGATGTCATTCTGGTATCCTCCGGTGCGATCGCCGTAGGTGTCAAGGCGGCGAAGCTTTTGCAGCGTCCGGAAAAGACCGCGGAAAAACAGGCATGTGCAGCGATCGGCCAGGCGCGGCTGATGATGATCTATCAAAAGCTTTTCATGGAATACAATCAGCTCGCAGCACAGATTCTGATGACGAAAAATACAGTCATGGACAATTTAAGCCGCCACAATGCGCTCAATACTTTTCATGAACTGCTGAATATGGGTGCTATTCCCATCGTTAATGAAAATGATACCGTAGCAACCTATGAGATCCATTTCGGCGACAATGACTCGCTTTCCGCCATCGTCGCCGCTCTGGTGGATGCAGATCTTTTAATCCTGCTTTCTGATATCGACGGGCTCTATACAGATGATCCGAATCAGAATCCGGATGCAGAGTTTATCGATATTGTCACAGAACTGGATGCACAGCTGCTGGCAATGGGAAAGAACAGCTCCGGAAGCAACGTCGGGACAGGCGGAATGGCTTCAAAGCTGCAGGCTGCACAGCTTGCCGGAGCTGCCGGCGTGGACATGGTCATCGCAAATGGTGAAGACTTCCATGTGATACATAAGATCATGCAGGGCAGAAATCACGGAACACTTTTTGTGAGCAAACCTGAGAAAGAGTTCTATCTGATCGATTATCTGGAACAACTGTAAGAAGAGAAAAGGAGAATACAATGGACGAGAATAAATTAAAGCGGATCAACGAACTCGCCAGAAAATCAAAGGCAGAGGGGTTAACAGAAGCGGAGCGGACAGAACAGGCTGCCCTGAGAAGAGAATATATTGAAGCGGTAAGGATGAACTTAAGATCACAGCTGAATAATATTGATATCCGTGAAAAAGACGGAAGCATCACGAATCTGGGGGAACGTTATGGAAAAAAAGGAAATTAGAAAACAGATCTTTTCCAGACGGCGACAAATGACAGATGAAGAATTGCAAGGAAAGAGCAGCGTCATCTGTGACAGGATCATGGCAACGGAGCAATGGAAGTCCGCTTCCTGCATCTATGCCTACATGGACTGCAAAGGTGAAGTATGTATGCGTCCCCTGCTTGAGGCTGCCTGGTCGACCGGAAAGCGTGTAGCGGTACCAAAGGTTTTCGGGAAAGAGATGCGGTTCTTTTATATCCATTCTTATGAAGATGTTGCACCCGGATATTATGATATTCCGGAACCCTTTGGCGGGGAAGAAGCCTTTTGCGAAGATGCACTTATGATCATGCCGGGTGTGGCATTTGATCAAAACAGGCATCGCTGTGGCTACGGCGGAGGATTCTACGATCGTTTTCTTTGCATACATAAGGAACTGAAAACCATTGCTCCTGCATTTGATTTTCAGATCGTCGATGAAGTACCGGCAGATAGCTACGATATCTTTCCGGAGCTGCTGATTACAGAAAGCCGCATCTTTTCGGCAAAATAGCTTCAGATGCCAAAACCGGTTATCGGATAGTTTCATAAACGATACACTACTTCCATATGATGTGTTATAGGAAGTAGTATGACTCATTCTCCCGCCATGTTGGCTGGAAATCTATCCTGCATGAAACAGTTTGTTTATTAGCGTGAGTCATACCGGAAAGGATACATCGGCCATTTATATGATTGTATTTGGAAAGAACTATACCAGCGGAGAGCTTTGTGAAAAAGCAAAAGAACTGGCGGAACTGTATCCCGGACATCTGTATTATCAGAGTGCCGGTGAAACACATGACGGGAGAGAAATCCCGCAGCTTCTTCTCGGGGACTCCCCCAAATGCCTGATTGTCACAGGCGGGATCCATGGCAGGGAAAGTGTGAATCCTGTCCTGCTGCTTCGTATGGCAGAAGAATATGCGCTGCTGCGCAGGAATGAACCGGAAGATCCGACACAGGAAGATCCGACACAATCCATGCATAGAAAACTGCTGTTCGACTACAGCATCTGTTTTCTTCCCCTTATGAATCCCGATGGATACGAGATCGCACTGTACGGATTCTCCGTGATCCGCAATCCTCTGCTGCGGCATACACTTCAAATGACAGGTATCTCCCACGAGGAGTGGAAATGCAACGGCAGGGGCGTCGATATTAACCGGAATTTTCCCAGCCGCTCCTTTCTTCCGAGAGCAAATATGCAGGAAGCGGCCAGTGAGAATGAGACAAAGGCTCTGATTCAGGTCTTTGGCAAATTTCCGGAATCGGTCGGATATATTGATTTCCATTCCAGAGGGAAGATCATTTACTATTACAGAAATGCTCTGCCATTTTTCTATAATCGCAGAGGAAAACGTATGGCAAAGCATTTTCAGGAATTCTCCGGTTATGCACTGGGAAAACGCAGTGATGAAGCCGCCACAAAATCTGACGGTGGAAATTCTGTCAATTATTATTCAGAAACCTTCCTGAAACTGGCTCTGACCGTTGAAACCGTGGAGGATGAAGCAGGCTTTCCACTGGATGTGGAATACCAGGAAAAAACCTATCATGAGATCCGTCGGATTCCTCTGGAATACCTGGTGCTGGCACGGAGTGAACAGTAAAACATCCATAACCGTTTTCTCTCAGGGGAGCGTTCGAGTTCGCTTTACAACAGCGGCTTTTTGTGTATAATAGGAATAGTGTTAATTTTCAGAAAGGAATTTACCAATGAACCACAACGAAGAATTAGAAGCCATCCTGGCAAATATAGATCTTCATGATGCACCGCCGGAGGAAGAACCATACCGGCAGTATTATTTTATTGCGAAATGCCGCCAGTATGTGAAAGAAAAAAGCAAAGAACTGGGGCGTCCGCTTCTGGCACATACGAAAACCTTCGGGTGTCAGATGAATGCCCGCGACAGTGAGAAGCTTTCCGGTATTCTGGAGGAAATCGGCTATGTGATGACCGAAAGTGAGCAGGCGGATTTTGTCATCTACAATACCTGTACTGTCCGCGACAACGCCAATCAGAAGGTCTATGGAAGACTGGGTGCACTGAATAATATAAAAAAGAAAAATCCTCATATGAAGATCGCACTCTGCGGCTGTATGATGCAGGAGCCGACGGTCGTGGAGAAGCTGAAAACAAGTTATCGTTTTATTGACCTGATCTTCGGAACACACAACATTTATAAATTTGCAGAGCTGATCGATGCCTGCCAGGAGTCCGACCGGATGATCATCGATATCTGGAAGGATACCGACAGGATCGTGGAGGATCTTCCCGCCGAGCGGAAGTATTCATTTAAATCCGGCGTAAATATCATGTTTGGCTGTAATAATTTCTGCAGCTACTGCATCGTACCTTATGTAAGGGGAAGGGAGAGGAGCCGCGAGCCAAAGGATATTCTCCGTGAGATCAAACGTCTGGTGGCAGACGGCGTCACCGAAGTCATGCTCCTTGGCCAGAATGTGAATTCATACGGAAAGAATCTGGAACACTCGGTAAGCTTTGCCGCACTTTTAAAAGAGATCGAACAGATCGAGGGCCTCGAACGTATCCGGTTTATGACTTCCCATCCAAAGGATCTGTCAGAGGAACTGATCGAAGTAATGAAGCACTCATCAAAAATATGCCGTCATATGCATCTTCCGCTCCAGTCCGGCAGCAGCCGGCTGTTAAAGATCATGAACCGGCGATATACAAAGGAATCCTATCTGGAACTCGTATCCCGCCTGCGCGCAGCCATTCCCGATATTTCCCTGACGACAGATATTATTGTAGGTTTCCCCGGGGAGACAGAAGAAGACTTTCAGGAAACACTCGATGTCGTGAGAAAGGTACGGTACGACAGTGCCTTCACCTTCATCTACTCGAAGCGTACCGGAACTCCTGCTGCCGCGATGGAAAATCAGGTTCCTGAAGACGTAGTAAAGGACCGGTTTGACCGGCTGTTAAAAGAAGTGCAGGAAATATCGAAAGAAATGTCCAGCCGTTTTGAGGGGCAGACCATGCCTGTGCTGGTCGAGCAGGTCAATGAACAGGATGACCATCTTTTGACCGGACGTCTGGACAATAATCTCCTGGTGCATTTTCCGGGAACGGTGGAAATGATCGGAAAGATCGTTCCTGTATATCTGAAAGAAAGCAAAGGCTTCTATTATATGGGTGAAGTACTTCCTGACACACAGTGAACGTAAACGCACATAGAAGAGGAAACTGGAGGTAAATATGAAGGTAGACGTGGCACGTTTGACACCAATGATGCAGCAGTATATGAAGACGAAGGAGCAGTACAGGGATTGTATTCTTTTCTACCGGCTGGGTGATTTCTATGAAATGTTTTTTGACGATGCGGTAACTGCGTCAAAGGAGCTGGAAATCACCCTGACAGGAAAGGACTGCGGTCTGAGCGAGCGGGCTCCCATGTGCGGAATCCCCTATCATGCAGTGGACGGCTATCTGAATAAGCTTGTGTCTAAAGGATACAAGGTTGCCATCTGTGAACAGCTCGAAGACCCGAAGGCTGCCAAAGGCATTGTAAAACGTGATGTGATCCGTATCGTTACTCCCGGAACAAATCTGAACACCCAGGCTCTGGATGCAACAAGAAATAATTATATCATGTGCATTGTCTACACAGCTGACCGCTATGGCATATCGATTGCAGATATTACCACCGGTGATTATTATATGACAGAGCTTGACAGTGACCGGAAGCTTCTCGATGAGATCACAAAGTTCTCTCCTGCCGAGATCATCTGCAATGAGTCTTTTTATGTCAGCGGCATGGATCTGGAGGATCTGAAGACACGGATGGGAATCACGATCTATTCCCTGGAAGCCTGGTATTTTGACGATGAACTGTGCAGGAGAGCGCTGACAGACCATTTTGAGGTAAAATCTCTGGACGGGCTGGGACTGGCTGACTATAACTGCGGCGTGATCGCTGCAGGCGCACTGCTCCAGTATCTTCTGGAGACACAGAAGAGTTCCCTGTCCAATCTGACACGCCTGACTCCGTATACGACCGGAAAATACATGATCATCGACAGCTCTACAAGACGGAATCTGGAGCTGTGTGAGACCCTGCGTGAAAAACAGAAAAAAGGGTCTCTTCTCTGGGTTCTGGATAAGACAAAGACAGCGATGGGAGCGAGGATGCTTCGAAGCTTTCTTGAGCAGCCGCTGATCGACAAAGAGCAGATCAACCGCCGTCTCGATGCGATTGAGGAGCTGAATGCAAATGCCATTTCCAGAGAAGAGATCAGAGAATACTTAAATCCCGTTTATGACCTTGAACGCCTGATCAGTAAGATCAGCTATAAATCGGCAAATCCCAGAGATCTGATCGCTTTTAAAAGCTCTCTGTCCATGCTGCCTCACATCAAATACATATTAAAGAGCTTTCATTCCAGCCTGCTGCTGGAAATTGAGGAGCAGCTTGACAGCCTGGAGGATCTTTATCAGCTGATTGATTCTTCGATTATGGAGGAACCACCGATTGCCATCAAGGATGGAGGTATCATAAAGGAAGGCTATCACGCAGAGATCGACCGGTTGAGAAACGCAAAGACAGAGGGCAAGTCCTGGCTGGCGGAACTGGAGGCAAAGGAGCGGGAAGCCACCGGAATCAAAAATATGAAGATCAAATACAATAAAGTATTTGGTTATTATCTGGAGGTAACCAATTCCTTCCGGGATCTTGTCCCCGAACGCTATACGAGAAAGCAGACGCTTACAAATGCGGAACGTTATATTACGCCGGAACTCAAAGAACTGGAGGATATGATCCTGGGTGCGGAGGACAAGCTGTTCTCTATGGAATATGATCTTTTTTCAGAGATTCGTGATACGATCGCCAGAGAGGTGGTGCGCATCCAGCAGACGGCAAAGGCGATCGCTCTGGCAGATGTGTTTGCATCGCTTTCTCTCGTAGCGGAGCATAACCGCTACGTACGCCCGAAGATCAATGAGCGGGGTGTGATCGACATTAAAAACGGACGTCATCCGGTCGTAGAACGAATGATCAGCAACGATATGTTCATCGCAAACGATACATTTCTGGACAACGGCTCTAACCGGATATCGATCATTACCGGACCGAATATGGCCGGAAAATCCACCTATATGCGCCAGACTGCACTCATTGTTCTGATGGCACAGATCGGCAGCTTCGTACCGGCAGATAGTGCCAGGATCGGAATCGTTGACCGGATCTTTACCCGCGTGGGTGCATCGGATGATCTTGCTTCGGGTCAGAGTACCTTTATGGTGGAGATGACAGAAGTAGCAAACATTCTTCGCAATGCCACGTCCAACAGCCTGCTGATTCTCGATGAGATTGGAAGAGGAACCAGTACCTTTGACGGACTTAGCATTGCCTGGGCAGTGGTAGAACATATCAGCAATCCAAAGCTTCTGGGTGCAAAGACTCTTTTTGCCACACATTATCATGAACTGACGGAACTGGAAGGGAAAATCTCTTCTGTAAACAACTACTGTATCGCTGTAAAAGAAAAGGGCGATGATATTGTGTTTTTACGAAAGATCGTTAAAGGCGGTGCAGATAAAAGCTATGGGATCCAGGTGGCAAAGCTTGCCGGCGTACCGGACTCTGTCATTGAACGGGCAAAGGAACTGGCCGAGGAGCTTAGTGAGGCTGACATCACAGAGAAGATCAGCGAAAGGAAAACAGCCAAAGGAAGTTTGCGGAAAGTACGAAAGCCGAAAAAATATGATGAGGTTGATATCGAACAGATGTCACTTTCCCAGACCGTCAGCGAGGGAGACATTGTCAGGGAGTTAAGTGAAATCGATGTGGGAAATCTGACCCCCATCGATGCACTCAATACGATCTACCGCCTGCAGCAGAGACTGAAGAACCGGTGGTAAAGGATTCAGGAAAGCAATACAATGAGGTTTTGTATTTTATGAAAAATATCGCAGTATTAGACCAGAATACTATTGATAAAATTGCAGCAGGAGAGGTCATTGAACGTCCCTCCTCGATCGTTAAGGAGCTGGTGGAAAATGCCATTGATGCAGGAGCAACAGCCATCACTGTAGAGATTAGAGAAGGAGGCATTTCTCTGATCCGGATTACGGACAACGGGGAAGGAATCGAAGGCTCCCAGGTTCCTCTGGCGTTTCTGCGCCATGCTACCAGCAAGATTTCAAAGGTCGAGGATCTTCTGAATGTCGCATCCCTTGGATTCAGGGGTGAGGCTCTTTCCAGTATCGCAGCCGTCTGTCAGGTGGAACTGATCACAAAGACAGCCGGGAGTCTGATGGGAACCCGTTATCTCATCGATGGAGGAACTGAGAAAAAGCGGGAGGAGATCGGAGCTCCAGAGGGGACCACCTTTCTGGTCCGGAATATTTTTTATAATACACCTGCCAGAAAGAAGTTTTTAAAGACACCTGTGACAGAAGCCGGATATATCAGTGACCTGATGGAACGGATGGCACTGTCCCATCCGGATATTTCGTTTAAATTTATCAATAATCATCAGACAAAGCTTCATACCTCCGGAAATGCGAATTTAAAGGATATTATTTACGGCATCTACGGCAGGGACATTGCTTCCAATCTGGCAGAGATCCATGCCGGAAATGACAGCATTTCCATAGACGGCTTTATAGGAAAGCCGGTCATTTCCAGAGGAAACAGGAATTATGAAAACTATTTTATCAATGGACGCTACATCAAGAGCGGGATTATTGCAAAAGCAATCGAGGATGGATACCGTACATTCATGATGCAGCATAAATACCCGTTTACAGCACTGCACTTTACGATCGATGGCAGCCTGATGGATATCAATGTCCATCCCACGAAAATGGAGCTTCGTTTTGCCGATAATCAGGAAATGTACCAGCTGGTATATGATGCCATTAAGGATGGACTGTCTCACAGAGAACTGATTCCTGTGGTTTCCGTTGGAGAAAAGAAGCACGCAGTGGAAACACCAAAGATGAAGCAGCCGGAGACATCCATTCCGGAGCCTTTTGAGAAGAACCGGCTGGCTATCCATGAAAAGCAGAACACCTGCGATCCCCTGCCTGTTATTAAACAGGTGGAATCATTTGTCAGCGGGCGGGTACCTTCAAAACCATATGATACCGGATACGCAGCAATGAAAGAGGAAATCGCACCTTACCTTACCCAAAAACAGCCCGGAAAGCTGGCCAGGGTGTCCGCGGAGATCGTCAGGGAAAACGGTGAGGCTGAAGAAACCAGACAGCTGGATCTTTTTGAAGAACAGCTGCTGTCAAAGGAACACATCAAAGAGCATCGTCTGATCGGACAGCTGTTTGACACTTACTGGCTGGTGGAATTCCATGATAAACTCTATATCATTGATCAGCATGCTGCCCATGAGAAAGTTCTTTATGAGCGGACGATCAGAAATCTGCAAAACCGGGAATTTACTTCCCAGCAGCTGTCTCCCCCTATGATTCTTACGCTGAATATGCAGGAGGAGGAGCTCCTGACCCGGTATATGGATCATTTTACACAGGTAGGTTTCGAAATCGAACCTTTTGGCGGCCGGGAGTATTCCGTGCGTGCCGTTCCGGCCAATCTGTTCGGGATCGCACAGAAAGATCTGTTTATCGAGATGCTGGACAGCCTGTCTGAACAGACGGGACACTTACAGGCAGAGCTTATTAATGAAAAGATTGCTTCCATGTCCTGTAAAGCTGCCGTGAAAGGAAATCACCCGATGTCCGCTATGGAAGCAGAGGCTCTGATCTGTGAGCTTCTGTCTCTGGAGAATCCTTACAACTGTCCCCATGGAAGACCTACGATTATTTCCATGACCAAATATGAATTAGAGAAGAAATTTAAGAGGATCCTATGAAAAAACCATTGATTATATTGACAGGACCGACAGCTGTCGGAAAAACAGAATTATCCATCCGTCTTGCAAAGATGGTGAACGGTGAGATCATTTCCGCTGATTCCATGCAGGTCTATAAGCATATGGACATCGGATCCGCCAAGATCATGCCATGGGAGATGGAGGGTGTTTTGCATCATCTGGTGGATATCTTTGAGCCGGATGAGGAGTTTCATGTCGTCAAATTCAAAGAATATGCCTGCCGCTGTATGAAGGAGATCTATGAAAGAGGCAGAATTCCTATTCTGACAGGCGGCACAGGATTTTATATTCAGGCGGTTCTTTATGACATTGATTTTACAGAGAATGGCAGCGATCACACTTTTCGAAATGAGCTGGAGACGATCGCCGGGGAAAAGGGAAATGAGGTGCTTCATCAGATGCTTGCAGAGGTGGATCCCGTTTCCGCCGGACAGATCCACGCAAATAACGTAAAACGCGTCATCCGTGCTCTGGAGTATTATCATGAAACGGGCACTCCGATCTCCTTGCACAATGAACAGGAGAGGCAGAAGACATCTCCTTACAATTTCGCCTATTTTGTATTAAATGACCGCCGCGACAGGCTCTATGAAAGGATTGATGCACGGGTGGATCAGATGCTTTCACGCGGTCTGGTCGATGAAGTTAAGTATCTAAAAGAAAAAGGGTATACGAAGGATATGGTCTCTATGCAGGGACTGGGGTACAAGGAGATCCTGGGTTATCTGGACGGGGAGTATTCTCTTGAGGAAGCCATCTACATTCTTAAAAGAGATACCAGGCATTTCGCGAAACGACAGCTTATCTGGTTTAAGAGGGAACGGGATGTATGCTGGATTGATAAGGAAGCACTTTCCTACAGTAATGAAAAAATATTAGAAAGGATGGCACAGATTCTGACAGAAAGAGGGATCTGGACGAAACAGGAAACAGATGGAAACCATGGATAAGATCTACCGTGAGCTTGGAATCAGTGAAGCGGTATTAAAATATGGACAGAACACAGAACAGAAACTAAAGGAACGGTTTGCGGAAATTGATGCCACAGCTGAATACAATCAGCTGAAGGTCATAAATGCCATGCAGAAATGCCGGGTAAGTGCAGAATGTTTCAACATGAGCAGCGGCTATGGATATAATGACCCGGGCCGGGATACACTGGAAGAGGTTTATGCAGCAGCATTCCACACCGAGGCTGCCCTCGTGCGTCCGCAGATCACCTGCGGCACCCATGCGCTGGCACTGGCCCTGATGGCAAATCTTCGCCCCGGAGACGAGCTTCTTTCCATTTCCGGGAAACCTTATGACACACTGGAGGAAGTGATCGGTATCCGGCCTTCGAAGGGTTCCCTGGCAGAATACGGGATCACTTACCGCCAGGTGGATCTCCTTGCCAATGGAGATTTTGACCTGGAAGGAATCAGAAATGCGATCACCCCACAGACAAGACTCGTTGAAATCCAGCGCTCCAAAGGATATCAGACACGTCCCACCCTTTCAGTGGCGAAAATCGGTGAAGCCATTGCCTTCGTCAAAAGCATCCGGCCGGATATCATCTGTATGGTAGATAATTGCTACGGAGAATTTGTAGAGCGCACAGAACCCTCTGATGTGGGAGCGGATATGATCGTCGGCTCGCTGATCAAGAATCCCGGGGGTGGCCTGGCGCCGATCGGTGGTTATATTGCCGGTACAAGTGAATGCATTGAAAATGCAGCTTACCGGCTGACCTCCCCGGGTCTTGGAAAGGAGGTCGGCGCATCGCTTGGTGTCATGCAGTCCTTCTTTCAGGGATTCTTTCTGGCGCCTTCAGTCGTCGCCGGTGCACTGAAGGGAGCGGTTTTTGCTGCGAATATCTATGAAAAGCTTGGTTTTCATGTCATCCCGAACGGCAGTGAGAGCCGACATGATATTATTCAGGCAGTGGAATTCGGCTGTCCGGAGGGCGTCATTGCTTTCTGTGAAGGAATCCAGGCAGCAGCACCGGTAGACAGTTATGTGACCCCGGAACCATGGGCCATGCCTGGCTATGACAGTGATGTCATCATGGCAGCAGGAGCTTTTGTCCAGGGTTCTTCTATCGAACTGTCTGCCGATGGCCCGATCAAGCCGCCCTACGCCGTATATTTTCAGGGCGGCCTGACATGGTACCATGCAAAGCTGGGAATCCTGAAATCACTGCAGAAGCTGACGGATGCGGGAATCGCAAAGCTTCCGGAATAGAAGGGAGGAATTCTGCCATGAATCATGTGATCGTAGTGGGAGCAGGACCTTCCGGCATGATGGCCGCCATCGCTGCCGCCAGAAAGGGAGCATCTGTGACAATCCTTGAACGGATGGATAAGCCCGGAAAAAAGCTTCTGATTACAGGAAACGGCAGATGTAATCTCACAAACATTACTCCTTTGGCCGGGGACACCTTCCGTGGAGCTTCACCGGATTTTGTCCATCAGATACTGCTTCAGTTTTCTGTCGGGGATACACTAAGGTTTTTTTGGGAGCTCGGACTGCTGACGAGAGAAAGAGACGGATATATCTATCCGTATACGGATCAGGCCGGCAGTGTGCTTGAGATCCTGCTTCAGGAGATCCGCCGTCTTGGTATCAAGCTGAAGACACGTGAGCTGGTAACAGACATCCGGCAAAGCGATGGCAGGCTGTTGGCTGTCACAGAAACCTGGAGCTATCCCTGTGACCGGATCATCCTCTGTGCCGGAGGGAAAGCCGCACCACAGACAGGGTCTGACGGAAGCGGTTATATGCTCGCCGGAAAATGCGGACATCATGTAACACCCGTCTATCCTGCACTTACTGCATTAAAAACAGGCGGAAATCTGGCACCTATGCTGGCAGGAACCAGAAATTATTCTGCACTGACACTGGAAATTGAAGGAGAGAAGGAGAGAAAGGAATCCGGTGAGCTCCAGTGGACAGAGTATGGGGTCTCTGGAATCGTCATTTTCCAGCTTAGCCGGTATGCGGCTGCTGCACTTGCTCAGCAAAAGTACGTCCGTCTCCATATTGATCTGATGCCGGAGTATTCATCCGAAGAGATCCTTGCATTGCTTCGAAAAAAGGATGCTCTTTCCGATGGTCTAAGTGCTGCGGATCTGCTTACAGGGCTTTTGAAAAAGAAAACGATGGACGCCTTTCTTAAGCTTCTGGGAAAGAAACCCTTTGCAAAAGGCAGAGAAAGATTTTATGAAGATATCATTGCTCTTATAAAGGATCTGACTCTGAATATTACGGGAACGAAATCCTTTGATATGGCTCAGGTCTGTGCAGGCGGTGTCCCGGAAAATGAGGTAAATCCGGTCACACTGGAATCCAGAAAGCTTCCCGGACTTTATTTTGCCGGAGAACTGCTGGATGTAGATGCCGTCTGCGGAGGCTACAATCTTCAGTGGGCATGGTCCAGCGGCTATACCGCCGGCACTCATGCCGCAAAATCTTTACGCTGCTGATGCAGCTTCCGGCCAAAGTATTTTGTAAACTGTTACTATTATGAGAATATATTTCCCCTGCAGGAGGTAAGGATGATTCGTATTTCACAGTTAAAATTAAGTGTTTCCCATACACAGGAAGAACTGCGCCTGGAAATTATAAAAACGTTAAAGATTCATGAAGATGAGCTCATTGCCTGGCATATTGTGAAACGGTCCATCGATGCAAGAAAAAAGCCGGAAATAAAGTATATCTATACAATCGATGTTCAGACAGAGAATCAGGCCCGGATCCTGCGCCGGATCCGATCCGTCAACATTCAGAAAACGGAACCTGCAAAATACTGTCCGCCAAAGTCCGGCGATCAGCCGCTGTGTCACCGCCCTGTCATTATCGGTACCGGCCCGGCCGGTCTGTTCTGCGGCCTTCTGCTTGCCAGAGCCGGATATCGTCCACTGCTTTTTGAACGCGGCGGCCAGGTTGAACAGCGTCAGCAGAAGGTAGAGCTTTTCTGGAATACGGGTGTCCTTGATGAAACCTCAAACGTCCAGTTTGGTGAGGGAGGCGCAGGAACCTTTTCTGATGGCAAACTGAACACAGCAGTCAAAGATCCCACCGGCCGCAACCGCTATGTTCTGGAGAGCTTTGTGAAAGCCGGTGCACCTGAAGAGATCCTGTGGCTGAACAAGCCCCATATCGGCACAGATATCCTGCGGACGGTTGTCAGAAACATCCGGGAGGAAATCCTTTCTCTTGGAGGAGAAGTATGCTTTTTGAGTCAGATGACAGATCTAAGAACATCACACGGACGTATTCAGGCAATCGAAATCAACCATCATGACTGGTATGACTGCGACGTACTTGTGCTGGCCATCGGACATAGTGCGAGGGATACCTTCCGGATGCTGAGGGACAGAGCACTTTGTATGGAGGCAAAGGCCTTTGCTGTAGGGGTCCGCATCGAACATCCACAGTCCATGATCGATCTTGCCCAATATGGAAGGGAGCGTGGTACAGAACTACCGGCAGCTGATTATAAGCTGACCAGAAAGCTGGAAAACGGAAGAGGCCTCTATTCCTTCTGTATGTGCCCCGGAGGTTACGTGGTAAATGCTTCTTCCGAGAAAGGGAGAACAGCGGTAAACGGCATGAGTTATCACGACAGAAGTGGAATAAATGCTAACAGTGCAATGGTCGTAACGGTTAATCCTTCCGACTACGGCAGTGATGATGTGCTGGCCGGCATGTATTTCCAGAGGAGACTTGAAGAAGCAGCCTGCCGGGCAGGAAACGGAAAAGTTCCTGTACAGCTCCTGGGCGATTTCTGTCAGGGTACTGTCAGTACGGAAGCGGGAGAGATACAGCCTAACATAAAGGGCGGCTATACATTTTCCAGCTTAAAGCCCTGCTTTCCCCAGGAACTCTATGAATCTCTGAAAACGGGTATTCAGGACTGCGGCCGTCTGATCCGGGGATTTGACCGGAAAGATGCCATTCTCTCCGGTGTGGAGAGCCGTACCTCCTCTCCGGTAAAGATCCCGCGAAACGATACGCTGCAAAGTAACGTCGCCGGAATCTACCCGTGCGGGGAGGGTGCAGGCTATGCGGGCGGCATCACCTCGGCAGCTATGGACGGCATGAAAGTGGCAGAAGAGATTATCAAAAACTACCATTTATAAAATTTTCACGGCTCTGAACAGTTAGAAAAATTTAAGATTAATCTTGTATACATTATTCATTTTTTGTGTTAAAATGTACCGTGTTTAGAATACATGACTGTCATTTCCAGCGGGAGAGAGCCTTGGGAATACTGTGATGAATGAAGTCTTAACAATGAAAGAACTGGATACATCGGACAAGCCATATGAAAAGTGCATGACCTTCGGCGCTGCGGCACTCACTGATGCAGAGCTTTTGAGTGTCATACTCAGAACAGGCGCAAAAGGAGTCCCTGCAATTCATCTTGCAAAGAACATTCTAAGCACTGCTTATGGCGAAGAAGGGCTTTTAAGCCTGCACAGACTGACCATTCCTGAGCTCATGAAAATCAGGGGCGTGGGAAAGGTAAAAGCAGTACAGATTCAGTGTATTCTGGAACTGTCCCGAAGACTGGCCAAGAAAAAAGCTGAGATTTCGCTTCATTTTCATGAGCCGTCAACGATTGCGGCATACTATATGGAGGATTTCCGTCACAGTGATCAGGAACAGATGGTTCTTATGATGCTGAACACGAAAAACCGCCTTGTGGGAGAGCAGGTTATTTCAAAAGGAACGGTAAATGCTTCCATGATTTCTCCACGGGAGATTTTTCTTCAGGCACTGCACTACCATGCCGTTTCCATTGTACTGGCACACAACCATCCCAGCGGTGATCCGACACCAAGTAAGGATGATCTGGCTTTTACAGAAAGAATTCTGGAAGCGGGAACCCTCCTTGGTATCGATCTTCTGGATCACATTATCATCGGGGACAGAAAATACATGAGCTTCCGGGAAAGCGGTCTCCTGGGAGACTGAATAGAGGGATGTATATGTTATTTCGACGAATCTGCGGAATCGATCTGGGAACAGATACAATAAAAATCTGGGATAAAAACGAAAAACTTTACGTATGTGAAAAAAACATGATTGCCATCCGAAACGATGTAAATGTCATTGCCGTCGGACAGAAGGCTTTCGAGATATATGAAAAGGCACCGGCAAATGTAGACGCCGGAAGTCCCATGCAGCATGGATCTATTGCGGATGTCCGCAACCTGGAAATCGTATTGATACTTTTATTAAAACGCTACTCTGGTTTCTTTGCAAAACACCCGGATATTATCATTACTGTTCCCGCAGGGAGCAGCGAACTTGAACGTATGGCATACTATCAGCTCCTTACCGGAAACCTGAAATGTAAGAGAGTGGCACTTATTGAAAATGGTCTGGCAGACGCTGCGGGAATCGGTATGCCCCTTCTTCATCCTATGGGAAATATGGTAGTTAATATCGGCGCATCCACAACAGATATCAGCGTGGTTTCCGAGGGAAAGATCATTGTAGGAAAGCGACTGAATATCGGTGGAAATCTGCTTGACGAAGAAATCGTGAGCATTGTAAGAAGACGACATGACCTGAACATTGGTCATAAGACTGCAGAAATTTTAAAAAATTATCTTGCCTACGTTATTCAGGGTGTTCCGCGGCAAATGAAAGCATACGGTATCCATGCTGTAACAGGACTTCCCGTTTCAGCTATTATCACTTCTTCCGATGTGAATGATGCTATCAGCAGCTCTCTTACAGAGATTGCCGAATCTGTAAAAGCGATTCTGGAACGTACACCTCCTCAGCTTGCATCTGACATCCATAAAAATGGTGTGTACCTGACAGGCGGGGTATCCCAGATTCCGAATCTTTCAGAATATATGAGACGTCATCTGGAGGTTATGACTTACCACGTTCCTGATCCTGTCTCTTCCGGAGTCAGAGGACTGGTAAGGATTATGAATGATCCGGAACTTCGAAAGCTCACCTTTTCTGTAAAAGATCTGTAACTGTTTTCGAATTCCGGAAACCATCAGCTATAATTTAAGAGGAACTCCCATGAAGAAGAAATTTAATGATTCACTGAAAAGTAAGTATATATTAATCATTATTACTGTATTTTGTCTGCTGCTGATCGTACTGACCTTTGTCTCAGATACAGTTCCCGGACCACTGCGCTATGTGACAGGATACCTTGTGACACCTGTACAGAACGGACTGAATGAAGTAGGTAACTGGATTTCTGATAAAGGTGCTTATTTTCAGAATTCCACAGACCTGGTTTCTGAAAACAAAGAACTGCGGGCGAAAGTAGATACTTTAACTGCCCAGAACAGTCAGCTCCTTCAGGATAAAGAAGAGTTGGACAGACTGAGGCAGCTTTATGAACTGGATCAGCAATATGAAAAATATGAAAAGATTGGTGCAAGAATCATTGCCAAGGATACAGGAAACTGGTTTAATGTCTTTACAATAGATAAAGGTGAGAAGGATGGTATTCTCGTTAACCAGAATGTCATTTCAGAAAGCGGACTGGTTGGAATCGTCACAGAAACAGGTCCAAACTGGGCGACCGTCAGATCCATCATCGATGATTACAGTAATGTGAGTGCAACGGTAACTTCCACCTCGGATAACTGTATCATTGCCGGTGATCTGCGTCTGATCGACGAAGGGAAAATTAATCTTGTGAAACTGACAGATCCCGGCGACAAAGTCAGTGTAGGAGATAAGGTTGTCACGTCTGATGTCAGCAACCGTTTCCTTCCTGGTATTCTGATTGGATATATCAGTGAGATCGGTATGGATTCTAATAATCTGACGAAATCCGGAACCATCACACCGGTTGTTGATTTCCGCCACCTGCACGAAGTGCTCGTCATAAAGCAGTTGAAAGAAATTGATGATGCAAAGGCATCCTTAGATTCTCAGGCAGAGACAGATAACGATGTTACAGCAGAGACTTTCCATAATGAACCGGAAAGCCAGACAGAAAGCGGGATGCAAACAGAAACACAGAAAGAAGAATAGCAGAAAGGAGACGGAAGCTTGAAACGACGGATTGTAATGTTTTTACTTGTTTTTCTTTCATTTATCCTGCAATGTACAGTACTTCAGGCAATATCAATTGCCTCCATCTCCCCAAATCTGCTGCTGGTACTTACCGTGTCCTTCGCGCTAATGCGTGGAAAAAGAGAAGGTATGTTTGTTGGATTTATCAGTGGACTCCTGACTGACCTTTTCTTCGGGCGGGAGCTGGGATTTTATGCACTTCTCTATACTTATACAGGATTTATCAATGGCTTTTGCTGTCGTATTTTTTATGATGATGATATCAAGATGCCGATTATTCTTGTATGTTCCAGTGATCTTGCTTTTAATACGATTGTTTATCTGTTTCAGTTTCTGCTGCGGGGAAGAACTGATTTCTTCTTTTATCTTGGACGTATCATCATACCGGAAGTGATCTATACGGTGATTTTGACAATGATCTGTTACCGGATGTTACTTACATTAAACCATAAGCTTGAACAGGCAGAGCAAAGGAGTGTAGATAGCTTTGTTTAGATTTATCAAAAAGAAACTTTCAAAGGCGGGAGATTCCAGAAGCGCAATTCTTATTGTTGTATTCTGTCTCCTTGCCTTTCTGTTAATCCAAAGACTTTTCAATCTTCAGATTATAAATGGTGAGAGCTTTCTTACTGATTTTACCATGCAGATTAAAAAAGAGAAAACGATCAAGAGTACCCGCGGAGAAATCTATGACAGAAACGGATACCCTCTGGCTTATAACAAGCTTGCCTATTCCGTAACCTTTGAGGACAATGGCAGTTACAGCCGTATGAGAGATAAAAATCTCGCACTGAATAGCAGTATGTATGGTCTGCTCCGTGTGATCGAGGAGAATGGAAACAGTATCCTCACGGACTTTGGCATCCGGTTGAATAAGAATAATGAATATGAATTTACCTGCGATGGTATCAGCCTGATGCGATTTAAAGCTGATATTTACGGAGAAGCATATATTGAAAATATGACTGACAGGCAAAAAAATGCCACAGCTGACCAGATGATCGAAGACATGTGCAGTGAGAAGATGTACGGCATCCTGAATCCCGAATATACAGAAGAAGAGCTTAGTGAAGCCGGACTTCCCGGGCAATCTGAAATGGATAAGGATACGATCCTCAAGCTGGCGATCATGCGAAGCAAGGTTGCGGCAAACAGTTACCAGAAATACATGGCTACTACGATCGCCAAAGATATTAATGAAGAAACCATGTCTGTCATCATGGAGAATAAAGACATTTTTGAAGGAGTGGATGTAATAGAAGATTCTTTGCGCGTCTACAATGACAGTGTTTATTTTGCTCCGCTTATCGGTTATACGGGTCAGATTTCCCGTGAGGAGCTCGAAGAACTGAACAAAGATAACAATCTTTACAAATCCACAGATATCGTAGGTAAATCAGGACTTGAAAAATCATTCGAATCCCAGCTTCAGGGTGTGGACGGTTCAGAGACTGTTTATGTTGATAATCTTGGAAAAGTACTGATGAAGGATTCTGAGGTGGCACCTCAGGCAGGTGATGACATTTATCTGACGATTGATAAAGATCTTCAGATTGCAGCCTATAAGATTCTGGAGCAATATATCGCCGGTATTGTGTATGCAAATATGATTGATGAGAAAGAATTTAACACAGAATGGGCGAATTCCAGTGATGAAATCCGTATTCCTGTCTACGATGCCTATTATGCACTGTTCGAAAACAATGTACTGGACGCCAGACACCTGGCTTCAGATGATGCTACAGATAACGAAAAACGTGTCTATCAGGCATTTCTCTCCAAGCAGGATGCCGTATTTGCGGAGCTGAAGAACCAGCTTACCACAGCATCTCCGACTCCCTACAATGCCTACGATGAGAATATGGAAGACGAACAATGGCAGGTGTATATGTCCTATATTGTGAATGATCTTCTCACCAGGAATACAGGAATCATCGATTCGGATGCCATTGATAAAAATGACGCGACCTACAAGGCATGGACGATTGACGAATCCATCAGTCTTCAGGAATATCTGGACTATACGATTTCAAAAGGATGGCTTGATGTCACAAAACTCAATATCGAAAGTGACTATCTCGACACGGCGGAAATCAACCGTGCACTGGCCGATTTCATTGCAGATCAGTTATCCCGGGACGACACCTTCAGCCGCAAGATCTACAAATACATGATCATGGAAGGAAGCTTAAGCGGTGCGGATGTCTGCCTGCTGCTTTATGACCAGGGCGTACTGGAACAGGATGATGAGGATTATCAGCTTCTGGCTTCCGGCGCCATCAGCGCATATGACTTTATTCGCGCCAAAATTCTGAATCTGGAAATCACCCCCGGGCAGCTTGCGCTGGAACCGTGCTCCGGTTCCGTTGTCATCACTGATCCGGACAATGGAGATGTGCTTGCCTGCGTCACTTATCCGGGATACGATAATAACCGGCTGGCAAACGATATGGATTCCGACTATTACAATAAGCTGAACACGGATTTATCCAGCCCGTTCTACAACAAAGCAACACAGGAACAGACGGCGCCGGGATCTACTTTTAAACTGGTTTCTGCGACCGCAGGATATACGGAAGGCGTTGTCAGTCTCTATGATACCATTAACTGTACCGGAAAATTCGATCTGATTCCGGAGAATCCTCCGGTCAACTGCTGGATTTATTCAGAAAAAGCAAAATATGGTTCCCATGGTCCGCTGATAATGGCAGATGCCATCAAGGAATCCTGTAACTATTATTTCAATATGGTGGGATATCTGCTGGGCAAGACCGGTGATAAAGAAAACAGCTACAGCGATGCCCTTGGTATGGAACGGCTTACAAAATATGCGGAAATGTACGGATTCGATGCGAAATCAGGCATCGAAATCGATGAGGTTGCTCCTCATATCGCAACAGCCGACCCTACACGTACTGCTATGGGACAGTCCGACCATGCCTATACAACTTCACAGCTCGCCAGATATGTGACAACTCTGGCGAACAGCGGAACCTGTTATGATCTGACACTGCTTCAGAAAGTGACAGATTCTTCCGGAATGACCCTTGATGAACCGGAGCCTGTGGTACACAATCAGCTAAATCTCTCTCAGGAACTCTGGGACACCATGCACCAGGGCATGAATGCAGTAGCGAATAACAATGCTGCACTGAAGGAAATGAAAACCACTTATAAATTCGATATGGCAGGTAAAACGGGAACGGCACAGCAGAGAACTGATAAAGCAAACCATGCACTTTTTATCGGCTATGCGCCATATGCTTCTCCTGAAATGGCAATTGCCGTCCGTATCACCAACGGTTATACTTCCAAAAATGCTGCCATGGTGGCAAGAGATATTATAAAATACCGTTTTGATCTGGAGGATGACAACAAGCTGATTACCGGCAATGCTGTCATCGTAGGTGAAGACAACACGGTACAGGATTAATAATAGTTACTGATAGAATATATTTGGAGGCAGACAGAATGAACCGTAATACAGTAATGATAAAAAGCAATAAATATGGTCTTATTGTCATACTGGATGATAAAATACCTTTTGAAGAGCTTCTTCTGGATATAGCAGATAAATTCAGAGAATCTGCCAATTTCTTTAAAAATGCAAAAATGGCAGTAAGCTTCCGGGGGAGAGTACTTACAAAACCTCAGGAAAAAATGGTAATGGACACAATTATCAGTAATTGCGGCATCCATATTCTGTGTGTCGTAGATGAAGTACCTGAACATGAGGAATATTACCGTCAGGCTGTAGAACTGGCTATGGAAAAAAAAGAAACCTCTGATGGCATGTTTCACAGAGGTACTCTGCGTGCCGGACAGGTACTCGAAACAGAACACAGTGTTGTGATCCTTGGAGATGTGAATCCGGGAGCAAATGTCATTTCAAAAGGAAACATTGTTGTACTCGGTTCCTGCCGGGGTAATGTATATGCCGGAGCAAGCGGCGACAGAGACTGCATCGTAGCTGCTCTTGTCATGAAACCGATACAGGTTCGCATCGCAGATAAAATTGCAAGAAGTGCGATTGTAAAACGGGTAGATCCATGTGAATACAGCATGGATCCCAAGATTGCCTACATAAAAGACAATCACATCTATGTAAAGCAGATTTCAAGAGATACCTTAAATGATATTTCCGGTTCCGGAGAAGAAGATACAAAAGAGAGCTGAGCAGATTCTCATGGGATTCAGATAACTTTAAGGACATCTGAGCAATTATGCAGGCAGTGCACATACATTTGCTGCCGGGTTAGGAGGACAGAAGTATGAGCGAAGTAATCGTAGTAACATCCGGCAAGGGCGGTGTCGGAAAAACAACCGCCACAGCAAATATCGGTACAGGACTGGCAAAGCTGAATCACAAGGTTGTCATGATCGATACAGATATTGGTCTTAGAAATCTGGATGTCGTCATGGGACTGGAAAACAGGATCGTCTACAATCTGGTGGATGTGATTGAAGGGAATTGCCGCAGGAAACAGGCATTGATCCGGGATAAGCGATTTCCAAATCTTTATCTTTTGCCATCCGCACAGACACGTGACAAAACTGCAGTGACACCTGAGCAGATGAAAAAACTCACCGATGATTTAAGAGAATACTTTGACTATATTCTCCTGGACTGTCCGGCAGGCATTGAACAGGGCTTCAAAAATGCCATTGCCGGTGCTGACCGGGCGATTGTTGTAACGACACCGGAAGTATCTGCGATCCGCGATGCTGACCGTATCATTGGACTCTTAGAAGCGAATGATATCGGGAAAATAGAGCTTCTGATCAACCGTCTTCGTATGGATATGATCCGCAGAGGGGATATGATGTCCGTGGACGATGTAGTGGAGATTCTGGCTGCGAACCTGATCGGAGCTGTACCTGATGATGAAAATGTTGTCATCTCCACAAATCACGGTGAGCCTCTTGCCGGTGACGACTCGTGGGCAGGACAGGCTTTCTTAAATATCTGCAGACGCATTACAGGAGAAGCTGTTCCCCTCATGAATCTGAACAGACCGGAATCGCTTCTGTCAAAAGTGACCGGATTATTTCGGAAGAAATGAGAGGTATGAGCATTGAAAGTTTTCCAGGTATTTTCTAAGAAAAATTCCGGAATCATTGCAAGAGAACGGATGAAGAATATCATTCTTGCCGACAGACTCTGCTGTACTCCGGAGACGACAGACAGGATAAAGACGGACATCAGACAGGTCCTTGCAAAATACATGGAGCTTAATAACACGAAAATAAAAATACAACTGGATATTTCAAAGGAAGCAGAACAGGGTGTAAAAAAATATGTTAAGACAATACAAATTAAAGGATTATAAATTCAGACTGATTCTCTGGGTTCTGGCAATTTCAGTTCTCGGTATCATGATTATCGGAAGTGCTCAGGAAGCGGCACAAAAAAAGCAGATCATCGGACTGGCGATCGGACTTATTTTCATGGTAATTGCTTCCCTGGTAGACTATTCCTGGCTTTTGAATTTCTACTGGATCTTTTATTTTCTCGGTATCGGTATGCTTGCTTTAGTCCCTCTGATCGGAAAGAGCGCAAATGGTGCGACACGCTGGATTGATCTTGGATTTTTTCAGTTTCAGCCTTCAGACGTTATGAAGATCATCCTTATCTTATTCTTTGCTAAACTGTTTACAAAATATGAGGAAAAGATCAGCAGCTTTCGGATCATCCTTTTATCCCTGATCTGCCTGGCACTGCCACTGGTACTGATTGTTACACAGCCTGATTTGTCTACCACCATTTCCATTGCTATGGTTTTTTGTGCAATGTTTTTTATTGCGGGGTTGAGTTATAAAATAATCGGTGGTATTATAGTAATAGCAATTCCTTTAGTGATTATCCTCTTTACTCTGATTCTGCAGCCGGATCAGACACTCTTACAGGGATATCAGCACGACAGAATCATGGCCTGGCTGCGGCCTAGGGATCCGGAATATGTTTCAATTGCCTATCAGCAGTTAAACTCCGAAATCGCGATCGGTTCCGGACAGCTGTATGGAAAAGGTCTGAACAACAATGTAGTTTCATCAGTGAAAAACGGTAATTTTATCGCTGAACCACAGACCGATTTTATTTTTGCAGTAGCAGGAGAGGAGCTCGGTTTTCTCGGATGCTGCATTATCATTATACTGGAGCTGATCATTGCCATCGAATGCGTACGTATTGGAAAGAAGGCACGTGATGCAACCGGAACGCTGGTGTGCTGCGGACTTGCAGCCCAGATTTTTTTCCAGACATTTATTAATATCGGCGTAGCGACAGGATTACTTCCGAATACCGGAATCGCACTTCCATTTGTCAGTGCAGGAGTCACCTCACTGGTAAGTTTTTTTATTGGAATAGGGATTGTTTTAAATGTAGGGCTTCAAGTGAAAAAATATTGACAGGGGGGAATTCCATATGAATATTGGATTAATTGCACATGATGCGAAAAAAAAGCTGATGCAGAATTTCTGCATTGCCTACCGGGGAATTCTGTGTAAACATGTCCTGTATGCTACAGGTACTACAGGGCGGCTTGTAGAAGAGGTAACGAACCTGAATATCCATAAGTTTCTGGCCGGACATCTCGGTGGGGAACAGCAGTTGGGTGCGCAGATCGAGCACAATCAGCTTGACCTGGTTATTTTTCTTCGCGATCCGTTAAAACCGAAATCCCATGAACCGGATATTGCACGTACCGTTTATCTTTGCGATATGCACAACATTCCGCTTGCAACCAACCTTGCAACAGCAGAAATGCTTATAAAATCCCTTGAGCGCGGAGATCTGGAATGGCGCGAAATGTACAGATAAGGATTATACTATGAGTAGAAAAAAAAGAGAACAAAGAGCAGTACGAAGATTTTTTTTCATGCTTACCCTTTTGCTGATCATACTGGTGGTAAGTGCATACCTTCTTATTTTCCGGGTTCACGATCTTACACTGGCCGCAGAATATGATAAGACAAATAGTGTGTTTGGCATCAGCAGGTTTTCGTCTGAAAACGGCCTGGCGGATTCTTTTGCTTCAGACCTGTGTGTCTCTTCAGTAGATGTTCCGATGGACGGTCTTGATATTCAGGCACAGTCAGCTGCTCTGTTTAATGAATCGGAAAAACAGGTGACCTATGCCAAGGGACTGCATGAAAGACGTTACCCTGCAAGTCTTACAAAGATCATGACAACACTCGTCGCATTACAGTACGGAAATCTGGATGAGATGGTGACAGTGGGAGCCGAATGTAAGGATATCGAATATGGTTCTTCTGTCTGCGAAATACAGATTGGTGACCAGCTTACGCTGCGTCAACTGCTTTACGGACTGATGATCAATTCCGGAAATGATGCTGCTATGACAATTGCCGTCCATGTGGGAGGCACTGTCGAAAATTTTGTAGATATGATGAACCGGGAAGCTGCAAGGATCGGAGCTACCAACACGCACTTTATGAATGCTCACGGACTTCACGATGAAAATCACTATACCACTGCATATGACATTTATCTGATGTTCCATGAAGCACTGCGATATGATGTTTTTCGTGATATTATCAGTAAACATACCTATTATGCTGAATATAAAAATGCAGCAGGCGAGGATACCGGAATCATGTGGGAATCCACCAACCATTATTTTATCAATGAGGCGGTTCCACCATCAGATGTGTTGCTGATTGGTGGGAAAACAGGGACAACGGATGCAGCAGGTGCATGTCTGTGCCTGTACAGTGAAAACAAATACGGGGATCCATTTGTGTCCATCATCATGAAAGCGGAAACAAGAGATTCCCTTTATGAAGAGATGAATATATTATTGTCTAAAATCAACAATTAACTGTTGTATTTTTTCAAATAATACATTATAATTTTACCTATAATACTTGTGTCGAAAAGACTAAAGGAGGAGATTACCATGATACAGATTATTGCAGGCAGAAAAGGAAAGGGAAAGACGAAACAGTTACTCGACAAGGTAAATGCAGAGGTTAAGTCTGCACACGGAAATATTGTATACCTTGACAAAAGCAGTAAGCATATGTATGAATTGAACAACAGGGTACGTTTAATTGACGTTTCCGAATTTAATCTTCAGAATAGTAATGAATTTATGGGATTTATTTGTGGTCTTATTTCACAGGATCACGATTTAGAGCAGATGTACCTGGATAGTTTTCTGAAAATCTCAAAACTGGAAGATACGGATTTAGAGCCGGCTCTGACACGTCTGGATGAAATTGGAAACAAATATTCTATTACATTTGTTTTAAGTATTTCTGCGGACGCTGATGATTTACCTGAAACAGCAAAAGATAAGGTTATCGTTTCATTATAAAATATCGAGTAAGCTAGCGGCAACAGACAGCAAGTCTCTCTGTTGCCGCATTTTATATTACAGAAGAAACTGTTTCTTACCTTAACAGTTTCTTCTGTAATATCTTTGAAAAATATCTTTTATAATTCTTCTTACTCGCACGCTCTGTTTCCCATGCGTCCATAAGCACTGATCATATACAGACCCGCGAGACCTACCAGCGCATAAATAATTCTGGAGATCCATCCCATATTTCCAAACAGAAATGCAACAAGATCAAAGCCGAAAAAGCCAATCAGTCCCCAGTTAATTGCACCGATAATTACGAGTGTCAGGCAGGTATAATCAAAACATCTGCTTTCCATATTCATTCCTCCTTGTCATGTCACTACTCCTATTGTCACCTCATTCGGGAATTTTATACCATATTTTTTTACTGCTTTTATAGTTGTCCAATTCTCATAGACGTGGTAAAATGTTCGGGAAAAGGAGGCTTTACTTTGAGTGGAAAAAATAAAATTGTCAAGTATCGAAGAAATCCCATACTTAATATTGGTACCATTTTGTTTGGAATTCTGTTTCTTTACATGATCATATGTCTGTTTTTGTACCTTACATCGAAACATATTACAGCCTATGAGGTAACCGCCGGTCCGCTTTCCGGGAACTATCGATATACCGGACTGGCATTGAAATCGGAGACTGTTATCCGAGCTGATCAGAGTGGCTCTGTCAGTTACTATACGCGGGAAGGAGGAAAAGCCGGAAGTGGAAATACTGTCTGCTCGATTGACGAATCAGGAAAAATGGCTTCTACTGTTATGTCTGCAGATAAGGAACTGACAGATAGTGCTGATGAAGAAATGCTTTCCAGAATACGCAGTGAAATGTCATCGTTTGCATCCGATTACGATGCTGTATCCTTTCAATCTGTCTATAATTTTAAAGCAGATATAGAAAGCAGCATACTGGAAATGACCAGTGAAAAGGCTCTTTCCAATCTGGAGGACAGCCAGGGAAACACATCCAGTCTGGTTGATCTGTGTACGGCACCACAGGAGGGCATTGTCATCTATTCCACTGACGGTTATGAAAATCTTCAGGCAGAGGATGTCAAAATTACCGATTTTGACCAGAAGAATTATCAGAAAACAAATCTCCGCCTCAACAAGACAGTATCGAACGGTGACGACCTTTATAAACTGCTGACAGATGAAAACTGGTCTCTTATATTTCCCATGGATCAGAAAACGGCTGCGGAATTTTCAGACAAAACTTCTCTCCGTTTTCGTTTTCTAAAAGATGGGACGACTGCAACAGGCAATTTCAGCATTCTCCATAACACCGACGGCTTTTACGGTAAAATTGATATGCATACCTCTCTGATTCGCTATTCTTCCGACCGTTTTCTGGATATAGAACTGATTCTGAGCAGAAAGACAGGCCTGAAGATACCTAATTCCGCTATTGCCAAAAAGGTGTTTTATAAAATACCAAAAGAATATGCCAGATATGATGAAGAAAAACCGAAGGAAATCCGCGTGCTGAAGCAGACACAGAAGAAAAACGGTTCCTTCTCTACCAAGTATATTACAACAACAATATACAAAGAAAATGACTCCTATTTTCTGGTTGACAGTTCTCAGTTTGCAGCCGGTGACATTATTCTCAGGGAAAACACTTCAAAGCAGTACGTCGTCCATGACAGCGAAACTCTGGAGGGAGTATACAATATCAATAAAGGATATGCTGTATTTCGTGAAATTACAGTTATTGATGAAAATGAAGAGTACTGTATAGTTGAAGAAGGTGCGACCTTTGGTCTTTCCCAGTATGACCATATTGCACTTGACGCATCCACAGTAAATGATCAGGATATCATTTATTAACATGAGCAAAAGGAAAGCCTCGTAGAGGCGATTTTGCGAATAGACTCTGAGCAGTAATAAAACAGAGTCATGCAGATTTATAAATAAAAGAAAATGCTAAACCGCCAACAGGCGGTACAGGAGGTAGTAATGATACGAGAAAACCTGATGGACGTAGAGCGAAACATATGCGCAGCCTGTGAACGCAGCGGAAGAAAACGTGAGGAGGTATGCCTGATCTCTGTCAGCAAGACAAAGCCGGTATCCATGCTGGAAGAGGCATATCAGGAAGGCAGTCGCGATTTTGGAGAGAATAAGCCACAGGAACTGAAGGAAAAATATCAGGTTCTTCCGAAGGATATCCGCTGGCATATGATCGGACATCTGCAGCGCAATAAAGTGAAGTATATCATCGATAAAGCATGCCTGATTCATTCCCTGGATTCTGAAAGGCTTGCTGAGACGATCAGTCTTGAGGCCGGAAAGCATGGCATTGTTATGCCGGTCCTTGTGGAGGTAAACATTGCAAGGGAAGAGTCGAAATACGGTATCTATGAGGAGAATGTGCTGCCATTTATTGAAAAAATTTCAAAATTGCCGCATATTCGCGTCGAAGGATTGATGACTATTGCTCCTTTTGTGGAGGATGCTGAAGAAAATCGTATTTTCTTTCAAAAATTAAGGAAATTATATGTTGACATTAAAAGCAAAAGCATTGATAATGTAAATATGTGCAATTTAAGCATGGGCATGACTGGCGATTATCAGGTTGCGATCGAAGAAGGTGCCACAATGGTACGAGTCGGAACCGGTATATTTGGTGAACGTAATTATAAGCTTTAATTAAAAGTAAGCAGCAAACCATGAGATTCACAATAGTAACCAGCAAAGCTATGAAAGATAACGGCTTTGACTTAAAGCAGATAGGAGATTAAAATGGGAGTACTTGACAAGTTTTTAAACGCCATGAAATTGAATGATGATGACGGTTTTGATGATGATGGTTTCTTAGATGATGAAATAGATGATGAATATGAAGAAGAGCGCCCGGTAAAGAAACGTATGTTCAAAAAGCTTGAGGAAGAAGATGATTATGATGACCTTAGAGACATATCATCCCGAAAGCCCAAAGCTCAAACAAAAATGCGTTCTTCAAAACAGACAACGGCTTCCTCATCCGTTAACAGCAAGATTGCTCCGATGCGTCCGAGGAAATCCAGTGGCATGGAAGTTTGTGTCATAAAACCTCACAGTATGGAGGATGCTCGTGAGATTACGGAGACGCTTATTGCAAACTGTACTGTTGTGCTGAATATGGAAGGTCTTGATGTGGATATTGCCCAGAGAATCATTGATTTTGCTTCAGGCTCGTGTTATGCCGTTGATGGTAATCTGCAGAAGATCAGCAGCTTTATTTTTATCATTACACCCTCTACCGTAGATATATCAGGAGATTTTCAGCAGATTCTAAACGGTGCTTTTGAAGTACCGGCTATTCATTCCAATTTCTAGAGGAGTCTATGGATAAAAGCGAAGAAATATTTCAAAAACACCTTCTGGATCTGGCAGTTGCTTCAGAGCGGAGAGGAATTGTTACATTTTCAGATTTTATGAATCTGAATGAACTTAATATTTTTCATAACACGTTTCAAAAGTATTCCGGTGTACGCTGTGAAACTTTTGGCGGTTATGAAACAGCAGAGCGTCAGATAGCAGCGTTTATTCCTGATGCTCTTTATTATGATTGGGACTTTCCTGTTTCCTGTCTTGAGATCAGACCATTAAATCATAAGTTTTCTGATTCTCTGAGCCACCGGGATTATCTTGGGGCTATCCTGAATCTTGGAACCAGCCGTCCAAAGCTCGGAGATATTTTACCGGAGAATACATGCGCACATGTATTCTGTATAAAGTCAATGGCCGGTTTTATTTGCAGTGAGCTGACACGTATCCGGCATACAACCGTTATCTGTCGTGAGATTTCTCTTTCAGATTTTTCCTTTACGCCCAAAACGGAAATTCTTCGCGGGACAATTGCTTCTGTCCGCCTGGACAGTATTCTGGCTCTCGCTTTTTGCTCTTCCAGAAGCAGTCTTACAGGACTGATCACAGGCGGCAAAGTATTTGTAAATGGTAAAATGATTGTTTCTAACGGATACAGTCTGAAAGAAGGAGATGTGATATCAGCACGGGGACTGGGCAAATTTCGATATCTTGGTATAACAGCATATACTAAAAAGGGCCGCTGCAGTGTTTCGATTGAAAAATACATCTGATGAGAGTGGAATAATGGCTGCTATGCAGACTCGAACACTGTCAGATCAGTTTCGAAATCGATCTGCCAGACCAGGACTCGCAATTGGGTTCTGGATAAAAAGTGTAATTGGAGGCAACGATGAAAACAAAAAATGAGCGTATGTGTATTCCTGTAAAAAAAGATGATAAACCGGCTTATTCGATTTATCTCGAAGAATCCTTTAATAATCTTGCAGATTATCTCAATGCATTTGAGGTCCATAAACGCAGGCTTTGTATCGTAACGGATTCAACCGTTTACTCATTTTATGGTAAGGAAATAGAAAATCTTCTGGCCGGGCTTTGTACAATGGTAACAACCTTTGTTTTTCCGGCAGGAGAAAAGAGCAAGACACTGGATACTGTAAAAAAGCTCTACGAGCATCTGATTCTGAATCACTTTGACAGAAAAGATATGCTGGTTGCACTGGGAGGAGGTGTCGTAGGCGATCTAGCAGGCTACACAGCTGCTACCTACCTGCGAGGCATTGATTTCATCCAGATACCTACAACACTTCTTTCCCAGGTGGACAGCAGTATCGGTGGAAAGACAGGTGTCGACTTTGACTGCTATAAAAACATGGTGGGAGCATTTCATCAGCCTAAAATGGTATACATGAATATCAATACCTTAAAGACCTTAGAAGACGAACAGTTTTTCTGTGGTATGGGAGAAATACTGAAACATGGCCTGATCAGGGATGCCGATTATTATGAATGGACGATTGAACATATGTCAGAAATCGGTGAACGTGATCTCCCCGTATTAAAGACCATGATCTCTGCCAGCTGTGAAATCAAACGTGCCATAGTTGAAAAGGATCCCACAGAAAAAGGAGAGCGTGCACTTTTAAATTTCGGACATACACTAGGACATGCCATCGAGAAGCTGATGGACTTCAGGCTGCTTCATGGGCAATGCGTAGCACTCGGAACGGTGGCTGCCGCATATATTTCCTATAAACGCGGACTGCTGAGTGCCGAAGAGTTTTTTGAAATCCGTGATATGAATGTTGGATTTGACCTGCCGATTTCTTTTTCTGGTCTTGATATAGAGGAAATTATCACTGTCACGAAATCAGACAAAAAAATGGAAGCCGGAAAGATAAAATTTGTGCTTCTGAAAGGCATTGGGCATGCATTTGTTGACAAAACTGTGACTGATGATGAAATGCGTGACGCCCTCAACTATTTAAATGCAGAAACTGAGGAGAACTATGGAAACTAAAAAAGTATCAGCAAAACAGTTCGCATCAGCGATTACCGGTGCAGCTTTTCTAACCCTGCTTGATCAGCTTACAAAGATCTGGGCCATCCATTCTTTAAAAGATCAGCCTCCTGTCATATGGATCCAGGGTGTATTTGAACTCCTTTATCTTGAAAACCGCGGTGCAGCTTTCGGACTTATGCAAAACCAGAAATGGCTGTTTCTCATTAGTGTCTTTCTGGTGCTTTGTGTTTCCGGATATTTCTTTTACCGTATGCCGCCTGACAGGCATTACACACCGCTGCGGCTGATCGCCGTCTTTATCAGTGCCGGTGCCATAGGCAACATGATCGACCGGATCGCACGTGGATATGTTGTGGATTTTTTCTATTTTTCATTGATCGATTTTCCGGTTTTTAATGTTGCTGATATTTATGTCACAGTGTCAGCGGTATGTTTTATACTGCTGTTCCTGTTCTATTATAAAGAAGAGGATTTCCAGTTTCTTTCAAAGAAATAGAACTGATGCATTGGAATATACAGACAGGAGATTACATGGAACATATCAAACTTTCTGTGCCAGAGCATGCCTCCGGTCAGCGAATAGATAAATACCTTTCGGATATACTGGATGGACAGTCCCGCTCTTACCTTCAGAAGCTGATGAAGGAAGGGCAGGTTTTGGTGCAGGGTAGATCCGTGAAAGCAAACTACAGATTAACTTCAGGTGAAAGTGTTGAAGTGGACGTTCCTGATATGGAGGAGCCGGATATCTGTCCGGAAAATATACCACTGGATATCCTGTACGAAGATGAGGATCTTCTGGTTGTAAATAAACCGAAAGGAATGGTCGTCCACCCCAGTGCCGGACATTATAGCGGCACACTGGTAAATGCACTTATGTATCACTGTGCCGGGGAACTGTCGGGCATCAATGGAGTATTACGCCCTGGCATTGTTCACCGGATTGATATGGATACTACAGGATCACTTATTGTTTGCAAGAACGATTATTCTCACAGCCATATTGCACAACAGCTGAAACTTCACTCAATCACACGAAAATACCGCGCTATCGTTCATGGCGTAATAAAAGATTCTGACGGAACCATTGATGCGCCCATTGGCCGCCATCCGGCAGACCGTAAAAAAATGGCTATTAATCATAAAAACGGAAAATCTGCAGTAACTCATTACCGCGTACTGGAACGCTTTGGACAGTTTACGTATATTGAGTGTCAGCTTGAAACCGGCAGGACCCATCAAATCCGGGTCCATATGTCCAGTATCGGACATCCCCTGCTGGGAGACGCCGTATACGGCCCATCCAGATGCCCTTTTCATTTAGAAGGGCAAACACTACATGCACAGGTTATCGGCTTTATACACCCCCGTAAAAACCTATATATGGAATTTGAAGCACCACTTCCGGAGTATTTTGAATTACTCCTTAATAAGCTTGGAAAAACACCTCGAAATTGTACTTAATTTCATGTACTTTTCTGGTAGAATATTGTATACTATTGTATATAATGATAAGTTACCCGACAAATGAGCCTAACGAATCCGAAGGCATCATGGGGGCAAATGCTTTTGACCCCAACATCATTATTTTACAGAAAGGACGTGGATGATTTGACTTGTAAATCTGTTATTACAATCGGACGGCAGTATGGAAGCGGCGGACGGGAAATCGGGCAGAAACTGGCCGCTGAGCTTGGAATACCATGCTATGACAAAGAATTACTGGAGCGTGCGGCAAAAGAGAGCGGACTATGTCAGGAATTATTCGAGAATCATGATGAGAAACCGACAAACAGCTTTCTTTATTCACTTGTGATGGATACCTATTCCATGGGCTATTCTTCAGCTGCATTTACTGATATGCCGATCAATCACAAGATTTTTCTGGCACAGTACAATGCAATCAAAAAGCTGGCTGAGGAGGGCCCCTGCATTATGGTTGGACGCTGTGCAGATTATGCACTTGCAGATCTTCCAAATCTCATATCCATATTCATATATGCAGATATGGACAGTAAAGTTCAGCGAATCATATCGGAGCATCATCTCACAGCTGCAAAAGCGAAGGAAATGATTATCCGGACCGATAAACGGCGCGCAAGCTATTACAACTATTATTCCAGTAAAAAGTGGGGAAATCCTTCTGGCTATCATCTATGCATTGACAGCAGTGCTCTCGGGATTGATAATACCGTTCAGCTCCTGAAAAATTATATTGCATTGAGAGAGGCAAAGAAATGAAATTTGTAATTCAGCGTGTAACCCATGCGAGCGTTACCGTAGATAATGAGACAATTGGCAAGATTGGAAAAGGTTTTCTGGTTCTGATCGGTGTGGGACAGAATGATACCAGGGCAGAGGCCGATTACCTTGTAAAAAAAATGACAGGACTGCGTATTTTCGAAGATGAATCAGGTAAGACGAATCTTTCACTGGCTGATGTCGGCGGTGAACTGCTCCTGGTATCTCAGTTCACTTTGTATGCTAACTGCAGAAAAGGAAATCGTCCAAGCTTTATTGAAGCCGGAGAACCGAAGATGGCAGTGGATCTGTATGAATATATTATCGGCGAATGTAAAAAAAGAATTCCCGTTGTAGAAAAGGGAAGCTTTGGTGCTGAGATGAAAATTGAACTCTGCAATGACGGTCCCTTTACAATTATACTGGAATCCTGAGTACGGGCAGCTTTCTGAGTCTGCCCTTCAGTCAGAATGAGGTTTGTCCTATGATAGAAGAAGAATTAATCAAATCCGCCTTAGCAGCCCGCAGGTTATCCTATTCTCCATATTCCGGATTTCAGGTGGGAGCTGCACTCTTAACAAAAGACGGTAAGATTTACACCGGCTGCAATATTGAAAATGCCGCGTACTCCCCTTCAAACTGTGCAGAGAGAACAGCGTTTTTCAAAGCAGTCAGCGAGGGTGCAAGAGATTTTTCTGCCATAGCCATTGTTGGCGGAAACAGAGAACATGGTGCGAAAGACTTTTGCGCACCATGCGGTGTATGCAGACAGGTGATGTCCGAATTCTGCGAACCGGAAAGCTTTCGGATCATTCTTGGCAAAGAAAATCTGGAATTTCAGGTCTATACTTTAGACAAACTATTACCAAAAGGATTTGGAAGGGGTAATCTTGTATGAGTAAATATCATCGGATTTTTGTGATTGTCCTGGATTCCCTGGGAATAGGAGAAATGCCGGATGCGACAGCTTATGGTGATGCCGGAGCAAATACGCTGGGTCATATCGCAGCTTATCGTAATGAAAAAGGCAGTCCTCTTATCATCCCGAATCTCCGGAGACTTGGGCTTGCAAACCTGATCCCTCTTGACGGCGTGGATCCGGCTGCACATCCTATGGGATTCTACAGTAAGATGCAGGAAGCCAGCATCGGCAAGGACACAATGACCGGACACTGGGAGCTGATGGGGCTTATGACTACTGTACCTTTCCAGACATTTCCCAATGGCTTTCCTCCGGAGCTGATCGCAGAGCTGGAGAAACGTACCGGCCGTAAGATCATCGGAAATAAAGCCGCCAGCGGAACGGAAGTTTTGAAAGAACTGGGTGAAGAGGAGATTGAAAAGGGACATCTGATCGTGTACACTTCTGCGGATCCCGTTCTGCAGATCTGTGGGAATGAAGAGTCTATGGGACTTGAAACACTCTATCGTTACTGTGAGATTGCAAGAGAGCTTACGATGAAAGGAGACTGGAAGGTTGGAAGAGTAATCGCCAGACCCTATACCGGCAGAAAAAAGGAAGAATTCAAACGAACTGCCAACCGGCATGACTATGCCTTAAGTCCCTTTGGACCGACGGTTCTGGACGCTTTAAAGGATGCAGGTCTTGACGTGATTTCTGTCGGAAAAATCCGGGATATCTTTAATGGCCGGGGCATCACCGAGGCATATAAATCGCAAAGCTCCGTACACGGGATGGAACAGACGATCTCTCTTACAGAAAAAGCTTTTCACGGACTGTGCTTTACAAATCTGGTAGATTTTGATGCGCTCTGGGGACACAGACGTGATCCGGAAGGCTATGCCTCAGAGCTCGAACAGTTCGATGAAAAGCTTGATATCCTTCTAAAAAAACTTCAGGAAAATGACCTTCTGATTCTGACTGCTGATCATGGAAATGATCCTGTCCATACGGGTACAGACCATACACGGGAGAAAGTACCGTTTCTTGCATGGTCTCCTTCCATGACCGCTCATGGTGAGTTGTCCGAAAGTAAAGACTTTGCAAGAGTAGGCGCAACAGTGGCAGAGAATTTTGGCATCCATATGCCGGCCGGCACAATCGGCGTTTCCTGTCTCAGAGAGCTGCTTATTCCTTCCGGAGCTTAACTGCAGATGCTGCCTTGCGTCTGCGTTCATCATCCATGGCAGCATAATGCTTCTTTGTAGTATTGACATCCTTATGTCCCAGGACATCCGCCACCAGATAAATATCGCCGGTTTCTCTATACAAAGTCGTACCATAGGTACTGCGAAGCTTATGAGGCGTAATCTTTTTGGTGGTGGTGATTTCCCGGGCATATTTTTTTACAAGATTTTCAACCGCCTTTATACCGATGCGTTTTCTCTGAGTGGAGTAGAAAAGAGCATTTTCATGTCCGGCAACAGGTGTTATATTATCCCGTATCTCCAGATAATTCCTAAGAGCTTCCTCCACTTCATTCCCGAAATAAACAACCATTTCATTCCCGCCTTTCCGGGTAACCTTAATACCGTTATTCTTAAAGTCAATATCCTGTACATCCAGGCCTACACACTCGGAAACACGGATTCCCGTGCCCAGCAGGAGAGTGACGATCGCAAGATCCCGGAGTTTTGTTTTTTCCCAGTAAAGCTTCTTCTGGCCGGTAAGATGATCTCCACAGTGTTCAATATAGTCAAGAAGGGCCGCCGATTCATCCACATCCAGGCGGACGATCGACTTATCATGAAGCTTTGGCATGTCTACCAGTAATGTGGGATTCGTTGTAATCAGCTGTCGCTTATAATAATATGCATAGAAGCTGCGAAGTGCTGACATCTTACGCTTCAGGCCCCGCTCTCCATTTGTCAGCTGTTTATCCTTTGCTTCATAAAGCTTAAGATACTCCTGATATTCTTCAATATCCTCCGCCCCGAGCTGATCTAAAACAGAAACCGGAAGCTTTGTGATATCCTGCCCCTTAAGTGCAGGATTATTCGCCATCAAAAACCGAAAGAACACACGAATATCATAAGCATACGCTATCCTTGTGCTGGTCGATGATGTCGGCTCGATCGCCCGAAAGTAGCTTTTCGCAAAAGCAGGAAGCGTCTGCAGAATATCCCGTAGCTTCTGTGTATTTTCCATATCCGTCTGTTCATGATAGGTCAGATCTTTTCCCATGTATCTTCACCTCCAGATAGATCTATAAACCATATAACGATTCAGTGCCATTTTAATGAATGTTTGCATTCCTGAATCATCATGATTATAGCAGAATATGAGAACCTATGCAATTATTGCTTTACAGGTCAGGTTATCAGGGTTATATAAAGAATCTGTGGCAAATGCTTGTGACAGAAAAAACAAAAGAAACAAAACATCCCTGAATAAACAATATGATTTTGAACGTAAGGGATTTTGTTTTGTTAAAAATTTTACTATCTATTCGAAAAACATGGATTTCTGGAATAGATATATTATTATATTTTACATTGCTCCCCATCTTGCTTTTTTGTCCCTTATGCGTTAAAATTAGAATAACTGGTAACTATCCAGAGCCATACAGATTTACAAATATTTGCCGTGGGGATTTCATTCACCAAAGGCAAATTTAAAAATCTATAGGGCGAGAGCCCTTAATCTTTGAGAGAATGGAGATTTTTTATGAATATTGAACTGACTGCAACTACAGAAGAAATCATGAACTATTTATGGGATCATGAAGATGGATTGACGTTCCGACAGATTTTCGATCATTTTACACTTGAGGCAGATAAAACATGGAAACGCCAGACCCTTTTTACACATCTGACGATTCTTATGAACAAAGGGTTCATACACTCAGAAGGCAGCCGCAGAAAAATGATCTACATTCCTGCTATTTCCAGAGAAACCTACCGGGAACAGTATGCGCATAATGTTTTAAAGCAAGTGTATGACGGATCACTTTCCAAATTTATATGTGCCTTCACGGGACACAACAAACTCAGCCGTGAGGAAGCGGAGGAACTGATTGCATTATTAGAGGAACAAGAATAACCTTGTAAAGATCTGTTATGATGTGAATATACAAAATACATAAAACAGTGGCGGAATCTGATCTACTCATCAAATTCCGCCGTTACGATAAACCCTCTGGGCGTGTCCTCGATACTGACAATCGTTCCCTCTCTTGCCTTAATACGGTTATTCCCTTTAAAACAGCCCGACATAGCTACCGCAGGCTCGATGATATAGCTGTAATTCATGTTTGTCTGTATTTCTGTAATTTCTACTCTCTGACCGGGCTCAACAAGATTCGGACGCTCCATTTTAAATTTCTCCAGACGCAAACATATTCCTCCTTCCGTTTCCTTCATTATATCAAAAAAAGAGCAGCTTCACTACCCTCTTTTTGTACTTCTGATTCCCTTTCATATCATCTCTTTACCGTTCACTCCGTGACCAGCAGCACAATGGCTACTTTCTCATGTTTAGCGGATCCCAACGTCATACTGTTATGCATACCTTACAATTATTTCGACATTGCAGAATAATATGGAATCATTAGACGCTGTCCGTAATATATCTCTGTCCCACTGATTGAGTTTATCTCGCACACCTCTTCTATATAGGCTTCTGTCGAACGATACTCATCCGTCATATAATCATTGGCAATATCCCATAAAGTCTCTCCCCTGTCAACTCTCACCTCCTTGTAATACTTATGTGTATTCTGTTCAGGCTTTGATGCATTAACCATCCGTCCGCCACAGATCAGCCCCAGGATAAAAACGCAGACCAATACTGCAACTGCTGCAATCCTTCTGTTTCTCCTTATCCTTCTTCTCTCTGCCTGTCTCTGCCTTCTCTCACCCATCTGTATCTACCTCCCGCTCATCCTCGAATATTTGTTCCGAACTAATGTTTGCTATACTTGAATTATAATCTGCGAACATTTGTTTGTCAAGTGCTACTTTTTCTGTTTTAAATTTCCGAACACATTTTCAGAACTTTTGTTTGCAAACATTCACTCAATGTGATATCATAAAGTTGAAAATCCGAAAAATTTTAGATATTACATTCAGGAAGATGTCAATATAACAAACAGGAATCAGGAGGATATCTTAATGGGATACGGAAAAATTACAAGTAAACAGGAAGAAATTTTAGAATATATCAAAAGTGAAATTCTCAACAGAGGTTTTCCGCCTGCTGTTCGCGACATCTGTGAGGCAGTACATCTGAAGTCCACCTCATCCGTTCACTCGCATCTGGAAACACTGGAAAAAAACGGCTATATCAGACGCGATCCTTCAAAGCCCAGAGCCATTGAGATTCTGGATGACAATTTCAATCTGCTCAGACGGGAAATGGTACAGGTTCCTGTTGTCGGCCGTGTAGCTGCAGGACAGCCGATCCTGGCTGTTGAAAATATCGAGAGCTACTTTCCCGTTCCTGCAGAATTCATGCCCAATGCACAGACTTTCATGCTGACTGTAAAGGGAGACAGCATGATCAATGCCGGCATTTTTGAAAATGACAGGATTCTGGTCAAGTGCCAGAATACAGCAGAGAATGGAGATATGGTCGTGGCCCTGGTTGATGGAGATTCTGCCACTGTAAAGACTTATTACAGAGAAAACGGATACTATCGCCTGCAGCCGGAAAACGATACCATGGAGCCGATCATCGTGGATTCCCTTGATATACTTGGAAAGGTGATCGGTGTATTCCGATTCTTCTAGTGAAACAGGTAATTCCTTTGAAAATTAAGAAAATGAGAGGATCCTTCACTTATGAGGTATCCTCTCATTTTACCTGTATACGTACTGTATACGTATATGTAGCTGTGTTAGCTGCTCTTCTCTGGATCTGCCGTATATCTGTCAGATTCATCCTGCAAACAGGGCACCGATCGCTCCAAATACTCCGGCACTGGCCGCTGCCATGATGACTCCGGCCAGTAATACACCACCCATAACAGCAATGACACTTGTCTTAAAATCCATATCCAGAAGGCTGGCAGCAAGGGTTCCTGTCCACGCTCCCGTTCCCGGAAGCGGAATACCTACGAACAGAAGCAAAGCAACAGGAAGTCCTCTGCCGGCAGTCGCCTTTAGTTTCTCTCCTCCCTTATGCCCCTTTTCCAGACAGAACCGGAAGAATTTGCCGATTCCGGGCTTGTCCGCACCCCACTCCAGAACCTTTCGTGCAAACAGGAAAATCACCGGTACCGGAAGCATATTAGCGATCACCGCAATCACATAGGACTGGATAAGCGGAAGCTTAAAACCGGCAGCAATAGGGATCGCACCTCGAAGCTCGATCAAGGGAACCATGGATACCAGAAACACAATCAAATATTTTTTTAACAAATTAAACTCCTCCATCTGACCCGTTGCCTGTTTTGAACCGGCAACCATTTAATACATCCTTTGCAATAGTAGCATACATTTTTCTAATTGTAAACACGCTTCGCAATCGTTTCTTATTTTCTGTTACTTTATTGTTACCATTCACTCTGTGACCAGTAACACGCTTCGCCATGCTTGTAACATGCATACTCTTTCTGTCATCCACCATCATCAGGTCGAAGATGTCATAACGAACTGTCTGAAGGAAAAGCTCATACGGGGCCCCCGGTCATCAGCCGGGGACCCCGTAATCAGGTTATTCTGCGCATTTTTGAATAACGCCTCCCTGAAGCGTATAGTATGGTTTTCCTTCTCCCTCGCTGTAGGTAATGACCAGATTCTTACTAAGCAGTTCCTCCAGACTGTCATAATCCCCGCCGTGCAGCATTACAGAAAATCTCTCGGAAACATTCGTTGTAAGGAGTGTCTCTACCTTTTCTACGATTCTTTTCTCCGTATCATTTCCGGCATAATGCTCCATCTTCGGCTGCATAATAAGTAATTCCCCGATCTGTCTGTAATCGACATCACCGGCACTTAAAGCACTCCTCAGTGCCGTTTCAATCTTAGAGAGACCTGCCAGGGCACCTGAAAGCTCCTGTGCCTGATCCAGTGTGCAGGATACTTTCGTACTATAGTCTGTAGTGTTCATACGCAGGTCAAACGCCCTCACCTGGTACGTATGAGCATTTCCATCATTCTGTACGGTTGTCGTTGAGAATGTATTGCCATTTGTAAATCCAATAACCTTTCCGTCTCTGAGCACTTCATAACCGAGCAGTGCCCGCTGTGCCCCCTCTTCAATACTCATTGTGAGAACAAGCTTGTTGCCCTCCTGCTTTACGGATGTGATCTGTGGATGATATTTCGTCTGACCGAAGGTGCTGGTTCTGTCTTTGGTGGATTTGGTCCACTGATACCATGGCTTGATATTTTCCTCAGACTGCGGTACGTTCAGAGTCTGAAGGGCCTCTCTTACCTTCACAGCGTCTGTTTCGTTGATAAAACGATAACGCTCAAAATGCTCTGTAACATCCATACCGAGTGCATAGGAAGATACTACAGCCATACGCTGGTTTCTGTCCAGACCCATGTTCTCTGCCACACCTTCACGGTAGGCTCTCTGATAATTTGCCCAGTAATTCGCATCAAGGAGGTAGAGCTGCCACCACATAGCCAGATCACTGTTCCTGTTTTCGTTCACCAGATTCATGTAATCGTCAGAAGACTGCTTCGTGAAGATTCCGGGATAGTTACCTGACACTCTGTCATCTTCCGCCTGAAGATCAACTCTGTTATAGTTTGCCCACATATTATTGGTCACTTCCCCAATATAGCCACCCTGGATATCGAGATGATGACCGATCTCATGAGCCTCTGCCCAGCCGATCACACTTCCGCCGAACACTGTAGTCATACTGCCCTGCTGAAATCCCGTATGATCACCTGCGGCATAAGCAAAGCCGTACGGCTGCATCAGTCGCATATTTGCCCTGGCATGATTCCTGGTATGTCTGATATCATCTCCCTCTTCCGAAATACCTGCAAAAGCAAACAGTTTTCCCAGACGGTCTTTATGGAAATCCAGCGCTTTCTGAGGTGTGCCATTTCCGTTCAGGAAACAGCTCTCTGCAGACTTCATATTACCATTTAAGATCACATAATCACTGACAATCTCTACGATATCCAGATATCTGTCGGGATTCGCCTGCATTTTCTCTTTGTACTCCAGAAGCTCCTGACGAAATGCCTCCACATCATCTCCATCATGGAAAAGTGGAAATTTCTCTCCGCCTTCGATCCGGACTACCGGAGCCTGTCCCTGCTGATCCGCTGTATAAGGATTTTCAAAGTAAATCGCTCCACCGGCCTTTACCTTCTGAGACCAGCTGCTGTCGTGAAGATTGGGTACCGTAAATACATTTTCTCCACGCTTCAGATCCTTCACCTGTTTCCACTTATTCCAGCTTCCCATCTGCTGCGTAAATACAATCTTCGGCAATGGTTTGCCTTCCTCCGCTTCCACATAGATCCTGATCTGATCTCCCGGGCATGCTGCCACACCTGTAGGTATCATATTACTTCCATAGCTGGATGTCTTCAATACATTTCTGGCATGCGCGACTCTGTCACCTGCCTGCTCCAGGGTCATCTCAAACTGATTCGCCTGCTCTTCCTGCTCTCCTGATCTTGCAGATACTTCTACAGCCTCAGCCGTAGTTTCTTCTGTCAGCACAGACTCCGTGCTTCCGGAAGATTCTAATACTACCTCTGCTGCCATTACACTCTTTGACTGGCCGGCAAGTGCAGAAACTGCCAGAGCTGCCGCCATAATAGGTATCATTGAATTTCTGATTCTTCTCATACATTTTACCCCCATACACATTGTAGGATGTCGGATCCTGTCACCCTTAAAACCAGTGCACTGTATATAGACAATACCATATCCTACCATTTAGGTCAATATTATACAGGGATTCTAATCGTTATTTTAGCATACGGCCATCGGATCATAAAAAGAAGACAGCCGGGCAGAAGTGTTATTCTCTATTTTATTATATACTTAGTACCTCTTCCCCTACCTTCAACGATTATGACACCCTTTTGCCCCATGTCTTTCAATAGCTGTGTTGTCTTTGATTTACCAAAAGGCGCATACGGCGCAATTTCACTAATTGATTTCAGCATTGTCTTGCTTAAAATTTTATATATCGTTCTTTCATCTTCCGTTAAGTTTAAGTTCTTTTCAAAAACCGGAAGCACAATCTTAATTGTATTCTCCGACACCTCAAAATCTGGTTTTTTTAATCCTTCTTCATAGAGTTGTTTTATTCTTATAATTCCCGTTCCGAATATCTCAACAAATCCCAGCCTGTAAAATACATTTGCAAGATTTCTATTCCTTAAAACAGAAATTCTACCTGATAAGTATTCCTCTTCCGTTATTCCGGATGGCAATCCTCCAGGAGAAACAACTTCTATCCTATCATCAAACATCAGGACTCTAATTTGCGATTCCACATCCCAGACTCTATGAATCAAAGCATTTGCAATTGCCTCCCGGAACGCAGCTTCCGGTATTTTTTCTATCTTTTTTCTATCAGCCCCCTGTATGACTTCGTATTGGTAATAATCTCTAAATACATCAATTGACTTATCATATACATCTAATACCGATATGTTTTCAAATGTTGCTCTCTTTTGAATAATGCTGATATTTTCACCAAATTTCACCATATCAATTCCCGGAAAATGATTGTGATCTGCCAAAAGACCCGCCGCATTATTATATCCATTGACATTGTCATATAAGTTCAATGTTTTTAATGTGTCCTGATTAAATGTTTCGATTTGAATACTTTCTTTTAGCTTATGATGCAAAACTTCGAAAGACAACTTCTGCTCTTTACATGGTAACTCTTCAAATCTAATATTTTTTCCTTCCAAAATAAGCCTTGAGAATTCCAGTGTATCTACCTCTATCGTTGCTGTATCATTTCGCTTATATGCTTTTGATTTATATAAGTATGGCTTCTGAACACCACTTTTTACGGTGAGTTTTATCGTTTGATCATTATTTTGTGTTTCAAGTGTATAATTTGGTTGAGGAGAAATACTATCATTAATTTTATTTTCAATATCCAGACAGGATTGCTTTACGTCTTGTAATCCCTTGACATTACCATCGTCATCGATTCCAAAAAAGATTGTTCCACCATCGTAATTCGAAAAGGCGCTTACCGTTTTTAAAAATGTATTTGTGATCGTTTCCTTGAATTCTATGGTTCTTGTTTCACGCATACTATTCGTATCCTTTCCAATCTTATGAGGTTGGGGTCAAAAGCATTTGACCCCATGATGCCTTCGGATTTTTACGCGCTTCGCGCTCCCAAAATCATGACCTTTTGACCCTGGCATCATCTTATTGTTTATATTATATGCAGAAATACGCAAAAAATCAATCGTATTTTTTTACGATTGATTTTTTAATTGCTCTTGATTGTAAAACTTGAAGTTCAATCCTTTTACTATAAAAGACACATGGTTCACATTTTACTGTTCCATGCGTCCTTGTTCGATTGCTATATCTTCCTCACGCTTTCCCTTTCCGCTTCATGTGCTGCTTCATTTCTCATATCTTCCATCAACTTACACATAGTATCCACTCCTTTCTGTTATTAATGGCCCGTACGAAATCCACCGGCAGGCTGCTATACCTACCGATGGCTAAAGAGGTTCTACTGACCTCTGACTGCCCAGACTCTAGGCTCCGGGACTAAACCTTCTTCACTGCTCCTGTAACTGCCGATCGGGAACTCGCTGCAGACGTAATCATAGTACGACCCTGCAGTGCCAAGGTAAACCATCGGCACGTCTACAAACCCGCTGATCCACTCACCTGTGTTCCCCTTGTATAAGACGTCAAAGATACAGGACAACCAACCATCTTCTGCGCTCTCTGACTGCAGAACTCTAAACTTGAAGTAAACTCTTGCAAAGAACATTGGCTCGTCATAGTAGATAGAACTTGTATCACAAACAACCTTTGCGCACTCTGTGATCGTCTTGTCCTCTTTTACAAACTCCACGTAATCTCTGGCGCACTTCATCCATGACTCGTAGGAAGGGCTGGCATCTCCTATCTCCGGATTTGCGAAGTCGATCACCGCTGCTAATATTACCCTTCCCGCATGGCTGAAAAGACTGGCAGAAGAGCAGAAAGTGAACTATTCCCGACTTTTAGAATCTGCCCTTATTGATTATCTTCAGATTCCAAAAACAAACCTCAAATAAGTTCACCGGCAGAAGAAAAAGCAAGGGACTCTTCCCTTGCTTCAGACTGTAGACAAAGTCCCGCACTTCTGTGCGGGATTTTTCTATACCAAATGC